>JAYEMU010000150.1:0-23221 GCA_034718475.1 Nanobdellota archaeon | reverse complement strand
AGTATCTCCAAGGCTTTTTGTCAAGGAGTAGTTGCATAGTGGCTATGCCATCGGTAGTGAGGATAAATAATATTTGTCCAAGCTAAGTCCGAGAAACTACACACTTTAGTGTGTGGAGTATGTCATGGATGTTGATCACATATAATGGTATCCCTTTAAGCCATAAAGATTATAAATATATGTATATTTAACATTTTTAATGAGTAAAAGAAAAAAGTTTTACATAACTACGGCAATAGATTATCCTTCTGCAAAACCGCACATGGGGCATTGCTATGAAAAAGTTTGTGCAGATGTATTAGCAAGATGGTTTAGGCTTTCTTTAGGAAAATCAAATGTTTTCTTTCAGACCGGCTTAGACGAGCATGGCTTAAAGATTCAGAGGAAAGCTGAAGAAAGTGGCTTGAAGCCGAAGGCTTATGTAGATATGATGAGCCAGTTTTTTTTGGATTTGGCTGAAAGCTATGATATCTCTTATGATAATTTTATTCGCACAACTGATAAGAAGCATATAAAGTTTTGTAAGGAGATTCTGCAAAAGGTTTTTGACAAAGGGGATATCTATGAAGGAGTTTATGAAGGATTATATTGCGTAGACTGCGAAACTTATTATACTGAAAATGATTTAGTGGATGGCAAATGCCCTATCCATAATAAAAAATGCGAGCATTTGAAGGAAGAAAGTTATTTTTTCAGAATGGGCAAGTACCAAAAAAAGATTATGGAGCATATTGAAAAAGGCTATATCCTTCCTGCTTATCGGAAGAGTCAGATTCTTAGCAGAATGAAAGAAGGAGTAAGGGATTTGTGCATTTCAAGGTCATCTTTTGATTGGGGTGTTCCTTTGCCTTTTGATAAAAAGCAATATGCTTATGTTTGGTTTGATGCCTTGCTGAACTATGCCAGTGGTGCAAAGAAAGAGTTTTGGCCGACAGATCTGCATTTGATAGGCCACGATATATTATGGCATCATTCGGTTATTTGGCTGAGCATGCTTGCTTCTGCAGGTTTGAAGCTTCCAAAAAATGTTTTTGTCCACGGATTCATAAATGCTGAAGGGGGAATAAAAATGAGCAAGAGCTTGGGCAATGTTTTAGATCCTATGGAGCTTATACAGAAATATCCCTCTGATAGCATAAGGTATTTTTTGATTAGGGAAATTCCATTTGGGAACGACGGAGCATTTTCTGAAAAAGCATTGGTATCAAGGCATAATAATGAACTTGCAAATGATTTGGGAAATCTTCTGCAGAGGACAACTGTTATGATTAAAAAATATTTCAATCAAAAAATCCCCAAGAAAACAAAGGATGAATTATTTAAAAAATTACAGCTTAAAAAAATTGAAGATTATATGGAAAAATATGAGATGCATAATGCTTTAGCAGAGCTCTGGAAATTCATTAATGAATGTAATAAATATATTAATGAAACAAAGCCATGGGAATTGTTTAAGAAAGATAAGGGGAAGCTGGGGACTGTTATATATAATCTTGCAGATGCTTTAAGAAATATTGCAATACTTCTAAAACCATTTTTACCTTCTGCATCCCAGAAAATAGCTAAGGCCTTGAACATTAAAAATTTTGATAGAATTACCTTAAAAAATGTGAAATTTGGTCAAACAAAAGAGAATAAAATAAATGATCCTAAAATCTTATTTAAAAAAATTGAATTTGAAGAAAAAAAGAAGGAGGAAGAAGAGATGGTAGATTTTGAATATTGGAGCAAGCTAAAATTAAAAGTGGGAAAGATTATTGAAGCAGCAAATCATCCCAAGGCAGATAATCTGTATGTTCTCAAGGTTGATTTGGGCGGTGAAAAAAGGCAGCTAGTTGCAGGGATAAGCAAGCACTATAGCCTAAAGGAATTAAAAGGCAAAAAAATAATTGTTATTGCCAACCTTAAGCCTGCAAAGATTAGAGGCGTGGAAAGCAATGGCATGCTATTGGCTGCTGAAGATGGCAAGGGTCATGTAAAATTATTGACAACTGATGGCGATATTAATCCTGGAGCAAAAGTAGAATAAGGCTAATAAATTTTTGGCAAGCTGAAAACTCCATTTTCTGTAATAAAGCCAGTGATTTCTTTTACTTTCATTTCAAAACCACAATGATATTTCTATTTATTAATCTTATGAAAAAAATTATGGGCCCGCCGAGATTTGAACTCGGGACCCCTCGATATTTGAGCAAAAAATAAAATTTTTTGCATATCAGTCGAGTGCTCTAACCAGACTGAGCCACGGGCCCGGCTAAGAATTAAAGAATATGGCTTTTATTTATAAATTTTGCGTTCGGTGTTTTTATGGCTGAGGTTAACCTCTAAAATATAAATCCCATTATAATTGCTGTAAATCAAACTGAATCATTTTTTACCTTGATAGGAATGATTTTCAAAAAGCAAAGATTATTTAAAGGAAACATATATTCCCCTATTATGAGCATTTATAAAACAAGCGACCCGTCGGATATAATCTATAAGAAAAAATTAGAAGAGAAAGTAGTAGATGATATTGATTGCTTAAGGGAATTTGGCGAGATAACCCTCAAAGAACTTATTGTAACAAAGATGTTTTTTGGATTGGATTATATCCACTTAGAAATGTCATTTGAGGATATAGCTGATATGCTCTATAGGTTTAATTTGACGCCACAAAAGCTAAGTATTTCTGAAATCGCCGGAATTGAATCAGATGCAGTAAAGAAAATTTCTAAAAAAAGCCAGTTCTTTGTTAATTATCTTGAATTAGTAAAACGGATTATTTGAATGTGTTTTTTTACAAATTTTTAGAACGCCTCAGACAGGACTTGAACCTGTGACCTTGCGGTTAACAGCCGCACGCTCTACCAACTAAGCTACTGAGGCATATTAGATGTAGGATTATGTTATTATTTAAAAAAGTTTCTGTTAGGTGGCACAGTTTTAAAGATGAGTGATTCAGATAAGGCATTAGTTGTATTTCAGAGCAAGAAAATACGAAGAACTTGGTTTAAAGACGAATGGTATTATTCTCTAGTTGATATAGTCAAAGCATTAACAGATAGTGTAAATCCTACTGATTATCTGAAAAAACTGCGTAAAAGAGATATAGGGCTTGGAAGTTACCTAGGGACAAATTGTCCCCATGTAGAAATGCTGACTGAAACAGGTAAAAAAAGAAACGTTCTTGCAGCAAATACAAAAGATGCTTTTAGGCTTATCCAGTCAATTCCAAGCAAAAATGCTGAACCTTTTAAGAGATGGCTTGCGAAAGTAGGAAAAGAGCGAATTGATGAGATAGAAAACCCTGAACTTGCACAAGCAAGAATAAAAGAAATTTACTCTGCAAAAGGCTATCCTAAAGATTGGATTGATAAACGATTAAGAGGTATCGCTATAAGGCAAAATCTGACTGATGAATGGAGAGAAAGAGGCATTGAAGAAAAAAGAAATTTTGCAATTCTTTGTCCGTTAGGTCGAACTCCCCGTTTTTCTCGTACTAGAAAATATTGAAAGTATTCCCTGAAACCTCTAAATTAATCCAAAAGCTATAATACTTAAGAAAAAAAACCAAATCTGCACCCATTTCCAGAAGATTTATCCAAACAATCATGATAATCTATTTAAAGAAAGAGCATATTCAATCAAATATGATTTTAGGAAAAATAACTGGCAAATTATCAACGCATAAATTTAAGTTTCAGATTAGAGCCAATGCAAAAAAATTTGAGTATGTTCAAGTCATGCATAAAAGAAATAATTTTGTACTTGCACAGATCCAAGAAATCGAAAAGGATACAGATAAATCTATTGCCACATGCTATGTCATAGGGTATAGGGATGAAGAAGGTTTTCTAAAACCATTGAGGTCACCATTTGAACCCAACTCAGAAGTGTTAAGGGCAGAAGATGGCTTTATCAAAAAGATATTGGGCCTTGAATCAAAACCAAATACAGCTTACATAGGAACATTGGAAGGAAGGGACAACCTTAAAGTCTATCTTGACTTGAACAAGCTTTTAACAAAGCATGTTGTGATATTGGCTAAAAGCGGGATGGGAAAAAGTGTGCTGGCAGGGGATATTATTGAGGACCTTATTGAAAATAATGTTCCTGCAGTAATAATGGATCCGCATGGGGAATATAAAACATTAAAACATCCCAATCCAAAAGATAAAAAAAGATTATCAAAATTTGGTGAAAAGCCAAAAGGATATATGAAGCACATACAAGAATTTACTCCAGACATAGAAATCAATCCTGAGGCAAAATTAATAAAATTAAGCAGCTATGGACTGAGTGCTACTGAAATTATCCATATGCTTCCGGCAAAATTATCAAATTCACAAAAAGGGGTATTGTATTCAGCATTAAAAAATATAGGAAATAAAATTGATTTTAATGAGCTGATTATGGAACTAGAAGCATCAGAGGAATCTAGTTCAAAATGGACATTGATTCATGTTCTAGAATATGTAAAAAAACTTAACCTGTTTTCTGATAATCCCACTTTGCCAGGAGAGATAGTAAAGGGCAGCCAAATCTCAATTTTTAATCTCAAGGGCATAGCTCCAGAAGTCCAGGAAGTCATAGTGTATAAAGTTGTATCAGATTTGTTTAATGAACGGAAAAAAGGGAATATCCCGCCTTTCTTCTTATTATTGGAAGAGGCACATAACTTTGCTCCAGAAAGATCTTTTGGTGAAAAAAAATCTTCATCCATCTTAAGGCAGATTGCCAGTGAAGGAAGAAAGTTTGGATTGGGGCTTGGAATTGTTTCGCAAAGGCCATCACGAGTTGATAAGAGCCTTCTCTCTCAGGCATCAACTCAATTCATATTAAAAGTTACTAATCCTAATGACCTTAAAGCAATATCCAATTCTGTTGAAGGCATAACCCTGGAGGCTGAAAGGGAAGTGAAAAATACTCCTATAGGCACAGCATTAGTTACAGGCATTGTTGATGTCCCATTATTTGTAAACATAAGGCCTAGACGCACACAGCATGGAGGGGAAGCTGTAAAGATTTTCCAGCCTAAAGAAGAAGATTTTATTGGCAAAGCCAAAGGCTTTGAAAATCAAATTGGGGAAATGATCCAGGCAATAGAGCCAAGGATATCTAAAAAGGATATTAAACTTATGTCTGATATTCCTATTGAAATTAAAACGAAATTAATTCCATGTGCAGTGCTTCAGTGCAACCAAAATGATAAAGATTTCAATCTATTGATTGACTTAAATAAGGGCTTGATAATTAAAGATTCTGAAAAACGTGAAGGGCTCCCATTTTCAAAATTAAAATTTGAAGATATATCCTTGCAGCAAACAAAAATATTTCAAGAGGCTTTAAAATTGCAGAGATTCAAGCCAGCAGATCTTTTTTCTATATCTGGAGTGCAATTCTCAGAGCTATATGATCTGATTTCAATATTAACAAAGAAAGGATATTTTATTAAAGAAGAAAATGAATACCATCTTAATGATGAACTTATAGGCTTTGCACAAATGGACAAGCTGGCATCTTATGAAAAACCTGATTTTCTAAGAATAAATTTTGATGAAAAACTTGAAATCAAATATGACCTGGATAAAATAAAAAAGTTCCTTTCAAAATTTGTCAGGATAAAAAATTTTAAAGATTGTTTTTTAATTTGTTATGAACAAATCAAACCCTAACCTCAAAATTGTCAAATTCGCCTTCATATTTTTCTTCTATAACTTCAACATCCCTAACTTTTGCTTTTCTTGGGCCTTCATGGCAAAATTCTAGAATCTCCTCGATATCTTCATCGTCACCTTCAAAAACGCATTCCACTACATCACTTTCACAATTTTGGGCATAGCCTTTCAGATCCAGCTCTACAGCACGCTGTTGGATATTAGCACGGAAAAAAACTCCCTGCACCCTGCCCCTTATGAAAATATGCACACGCTTCATTATAATTAAAAAATGCTTTTAAATTATTTATAAATCTTTTGGATTTGCTACATTGTTACCTTAAAGGGAGTTTTAAACTAAAAAAGAGGCAATAAATTAAAAAATTTTATAAAGAATGCCTAACCCAAAACAATTAATGATTGTTTACCTCTATGGATTATTGGACATCGCAACCAGTGCAAGCATTCTGTTAGCAAGATTTGTTCCTTCAATGCGATTGATTACAATTGTCTTTGGAATAATTATCCTATTAAAAGCATTAGTATATATCAAAGATTTTGATCTGGCAAGCATGTTAGATATTATTGCATCAGTTTTTGTAGTCTTAGCTGCATTCAATCATTTTTCTTTATTCACTTATATTTTTATGATTTGGATATTTCAAAAAGGGATAAGAAGCTTTCTCTAATCTTCGTACTGGCCATCAAAGGAGCCATCCAAACCGTCAAAGCCTGCTGCGCCTTCCTCTTCTTCAACACTATCATCATTATTATCAACAGATTCTTTTTTCACTTCATCAGTAATCATGTTCAAGGCTTTATTAAAAGTTGTGCCTGCAATCATTCCTCCAGCAAGCCTGTTTGAATTGCTATCAGATTTTTTTGAGCCCTCTGTCAAACTGCCCCCACCACCACCATGAACAACATCCATAAATTCTGCAGGCAAAAGCATTTTGGCTGATTTCATATTTTCCAAAGCCTTAACATAAAGATAGGTTATGGTCTTATCATCAAAGCTTTTAGTCCCTTCTCCCAAAGCCCTTGTTACAATCCTTCTTGCTTCAGCAGAAAATTTTTGAGCCTCCAAATTCTGCTCAGAAATCTTAACATCCTCAAGCGCTTCCATAACATTATCAGGAGGCCTTACCTGCTCAATTTCCAAAGTGCTTATAGCTATCCCCCAATTATTTAGGATTGGCTGAATCCTCTGCTTTAAAAGTTCATTGACATGCTCAACATTCACTAAAAGCTGAGTGAAATTAAAATCAGCTGAAATGTCCCTTATGCCTGCTTCAACCAAATCAATAAAAGAATTGCGAAAATCCCTTACATTAAGAATTACCCTTTTTGCATTATTTATATAAAAATAAATTAATGTGGATAAATTAATCTTCAAGCCCTCCTTTGAAATTACAGGCACAGAGATATGCTCCTTCTGTTCTCTCAAATCAATTACTGCCCCTATCTTTTCTATTATTGGAAGAACAATAGTCCATCCAGAGTTCACCCTATGAAAACGCCCAAAACGATACACTACCGCTGCCTCAAAAGGATCATATTTTTTTAAGAAAATTTTAAAGAAAAGCAATATCAATAATGCAATTGCTAAAATTACTAATACCGGAACTAAAAGATTAAAATAATATAAAGCCACAAAGAAAATGGCTATACCCAAAAATGCTAATACTACCCCATTCATCAAGTTGCATTAATTTTGCCTAATTTATATAATTTTCTGTGATTACCTATGCAATTTGTAAATTGCAGCTCCGCCAAAGACAATTGCTATCAAAATAGCCAATAATAAAGCAAACACTGCATTGAGGTAATGTACAAAAAGTATTGTGCTTATTATAAATGCAAACCCTGAAATATACAATGGTATTGAGCCAGCAAAAGCCTTGAATCCATCCAAGCCCGGCAAAGGCAACATATCATAGATTGTAATTACAGAATAGATGAATATGGGCAAATCAAAAATTTCAGTAGAATTGAATAATTTTAAAATAATTATTGCCAATGTTAATGCTAAAGGGCCGGCAATTGCTAATTTTGCTTCTTCAAAATCTGTAATTTCAACAAAACGCCTTCCCAACCTATGCGATTTAATTGTAACAAGGCTGTAAGAGCTTACAGCAGCCCAATAAAGCTGGCCATTGGAAAAAAAAGTTACTAGTATTGCAAGCATTGCACCAATCGGCAATGAATCTATCCTAAATTGCCTGCCAAATAATTTAACATTCCTTGGAAACTGCGGCTTGCCTCCAAAATTAAAACGCTTTACGCCCCATAACTTAAATTCACTATTAAAGCCATGCTTCTTTGCCATAAAATCATGCCCCAAATCATGAATAATTATGCCCACTGAAATTATGAAAAAAACTTTAATAAAATTAGTAAGCCAATTTGCAAGAATGAATGTATCTCTTCCATCATCAAAGGCAAATACAAATGTAAGAATGATTACAGTAATCAATAAATTCCTTAACTCTTTTTTTGTATAATTAAATACCATTTTTCTTTTCCAGGGATCTAATCAAATTAATAATGTCCTTCTCATGGCCTGCACCGACCAATGCAACAATTGTTTCTCCATTATACTTCTGCATTAATTTATATAAATTTTTTGCCATATAAACATTTCTTTCTTGGACTAATGCCTTGTATACTCCAGGATATCTTTTCTTTGTTTTATTTAAAAGCTGATTTATAATCTTTTCAGGAGGCACCTTTCTCAAATCAAAAGCCTCAACTTGCGGCTTTCTTAATATAATTCCCTTAAAAATATCTGCAATGAACCTGAATTTTTCCTTCCATGTAACATACTTAAACAGATGCCTCAATGTCACCCTTATGTCCCTGTCAATTAAAGCAACTTTTGCATTAATCTTGACAGCAGTCAAAGTTGCAACTTTCATTTCTGTCCCTGGCGCAGAGCCAACAAGCTTTCCTATCTTTTTTTGAATCCATGCACCAATCAAACTAAAAATAAAACCTCTAAGCCCTATCTGCCTTATGACTGCAAGAATTGAACCTGGCTTTTTTTTAGGCTTCATTAAACTTAAGAAACGAGCCCTATCCAATTCAAGTGCAACAGCTTTCGGATGTACTGACAAGATGGTATTCTTTGCTTCAGCTACACTCTGAATTGCTACGTGAGAGGTGCCAATTAAGGTCAAATTCCTAAATATATGCATAAAATAAGAAAAATATTTAAATACTTAAAAAGATTCCCTTTTCAGATAAACAAACAAAGGGGGAAAAACCATGTTGAATATTAAAAATATAACAGATGTATGGGGCATACAAGTATTTACAGATTCAGGAGAATATTTTGGAGATGTAGAAGAAAGCGTTCTTAGTTCAAATAAAGTTAATGGATGGAGGATTAGGGCAACAAAGAATTCTTTTTTGACAAAGATATTGGGCGGAGCTAAAGGGGTTATAGTACCTCATCAAATGGTAAAAGCCATTGGCGATATCATGATTATTTCAAAATCCGCTGTACCTGATCAAAATAATGACCAAGACTTCGAGTAATTTTTTCTTTTTTTTTCTATAATTATTTTTTCAAAATCAAACCAGGAATTAGTATGTAGAAAGCCATGCCACAAAAATTATTACGGATAGGGGTATTTCGTATTCAAGACTGCCTATTAGCAATACAGATTATGTGTTCCATGCAATAATTAAAAAGTAGACTTTCTACTTGCAGAAATTATAAATACTTATACAGGTTTAATTTTTATATGGGGCATAATAAATCTTTAGAAGAAGTATTGGAAGGTGTTTTATTTTTTCATTCTGAAACAGGAACAGAAGGGGGATATTGGGCTTTTCAGGATAAACGCTTTATCACCAAAACATTACCATCTTTTGGTGTTTTTGCTAATTTAAATGTTTGGGATTTAAAGGATACAGAACGCAAGGGAAAAGCACAAAATAATGCTGAAGTTTTCCTAAATAATAAATGGCTTCCCCATCCCGACCCTATGACAGATGAACCAGATTATTTTATTTCTTCACTTTTTCAAGGAGAAGAAAGAGGCTATCATGAAGCTGATAAAAGGCTTATGAAAAAATATGGCTTTAAAATAAAATATGCTGCTGAAACGATGGATGAGAGATATGGCAAGGGGAACTGGCATATCGAAGACCCAAATGATCCATCAATTGCCATTATTCCTGACGGCACTAGAGAAATGTTTGGCGGCATACCATCAACAAAACCTGACAGGCCATATAGTGTTCCTGAAAATGGGCTAACAAGAGTCACAGTTGAATGGGATGATGGAACTATTGAGCATAAGCGGCTATCCAACACCCTACTTGAGGAAAAATGGGAATATGGTGGTCTGCACATTCTCCAGAATGGTGATAAGTTAACAATTTATCATCCTGAAGATAACAAGAAAATTTGGTCTGGCCCAATCAATCTTAGAGAGCATGATTTATTTACAGAAGATGCTTTTGGGCTTTGGATTCATACAGACCAAATAGGTATAAAACGAGAAACATGGGCTGAATATTTTTTTGAAAAATACCCTGCCAAATTAATTCTTGCAAACAAGAAATAAGTTTTTTTACTGAAAAATTGTTTCTTTAGTGATAGGGTCATCCAGTTGAAAGAGATTGGTTTTGGCATGTATCCAGAAGTAAGTAGAAAGTCTACTAGAAAAAAATCTCATGAATGCTATAATTTGCATACTCAAAGGGTACCCTCTGGAAATGTAATATCTCAATTTATGCAAACTTAGCTGACCTAACTTTCTACTTAGAATCAAACATAACATTTAAATACTAAATTATTCTTTTTAATATCATGACAACTGCACTAGGGGGAGTAATAGATTTTTTAAAAGATTTTGGATTCTTTGATGTAATACTTCCATTCTTGCTTGTCTTTACTGTAATATTTGGCATATTGGAAAAAACAAAAATATTTGGAGTAGAAACTATTGATGGAAAAGAATTTCCAAAAAAGAATTTAAACTCCATGGTCGCATTTGTAATAGCTTTTTTTGTTGTTGCAGCTAAAGGCGTTGTGGCTTCTTTTCAATTATCATTGCCAAAGATTGCATTGCTATTAATTATCTTAATTTCATTCCTATTGCTGGTTGGATCCTTTATGGGAGACAAGCAATTAAATTTTGAAAATAATAAATTCTGGAAAGTTTTTCTTACAATTATAATTTTTATTGCAGTAGTTTTAATCTTCATTGATTCATTTGGATGGCTAAGCCCAACATTGAATTATCTTTTTGTTGGAAACACAGATGTTCTTGTGCCAATTGTTTTGGTCTTGATAATATTTGGGGCTATTGCCTTTATTGTTGGAGGAAAAGGTGGTGGGAACCAAAATAAGTCGCAAGAGGGAGAAGAATAATGGTTTTGGAACAAGTTAATTTTGTAGATATGGTCCAAGCTTTAGAGAGGATGGGAGTCTATGAAGTATTGTTCCCTTTCTTATTAGTTTTTACAATTCTTTTTGGCACACTGCAAAAAGTTAAATTATTTGGCAATGCTCCCAGGGCAAAAAATTTCAATATTGTCATTGCTTTTGTAACTGCTTTTTTTGTCTTAAGAGTGCCTAGCATTGTCCAGACAATAAACCAATTCCTGCCAAAAGTTTCATTATTGGTAATCATCCTTTTAATGTTCTTATTGATATTAGGCATATTTGGAACAACTCCTGATGGATGGAAAGGAGTTCCATTTTTGGCTGCATTAGTATTTGCATTGGGCGGGATAATCTGGGCAGTTGCTGATTCATTGCCCCAAAGTACAAGATCTTGGATGCCATCATGGCTGCAGCTTACTGCTTCTGATAAAGGAATATTACTGGCAGTTGGTATTTTTATTATTATACTGGCAATGTTTAGAGAGAAGCCACCAAATTCACGAACCTTTGGAAAGTGGGTTAGTGATGAATTAAAACCTGAACAATTTGGCAGGGGAAGGAGTCCTTAAGATGGCTTCTCTGCTTGATGTCGGGATCTTAAATTATTTTGTCCCAGCTTTTGTATTCCTGTTAATTTATGGTGTAATCCTTGCATTGCTTGAAAAGACAAATATCTTTGGAACTAATCATGCAATCAATCAACTAATTGCAGTATGCATGGGCATATTATTTATATTGACTCCAGATTTAGTCGGCATTGTTAAAATCATTACACCATGGTTTACAGTTCTTTTTATTTTCATCTTAATGCTGATATTGGTTTTCCTTTTTGTTGGAGTTAAAAGTGAATCTGTTGCTTCAGCATTTGAGGACCGAAGTGTAATCTGGGTGATTATAATTATTAGCATTGCCATTTTGCTTTTTGCAGTGACACAGGTTTATGGTGAGCAAATCCATGGATTATATCCTGGAGATGGGAATATTACTTCGGGGGAAGAAGGATTAAATCAAGTAGTTGGAAGGGTAATTTTTCATCCACGTGTATTGGGCATGATTTTCTTATTAATTATTGTAGCTCAGGCTATTAGAATTATTGCTGGAAGAAGATAAAATTATTTGCTGTGATGCTTTCTTAAAGCATCTGTTATTCTTGAAAGTTCTTTTATATTGGTTGCTAACGGCTCTACTATCTTTTCAAAGACTTTTTCCAAGGCCTTCATCTCTGTACCTAATTCATTTATGCCTTTACTATAAGAATCAACTTTGCCCAAAACTGAAGACTGAAGATTATCAAACCTATTCTGCACCCTTAATATCTCCTGCTTAATTGCCTCAACCTCATCGCCCATTCTTACTTTCCAAGAAGTTATGTCGCCAATGCTTGCCATCAAGTCCCTCCACTTTTCATCAATAACTTCTTCAACTAAAGACTGGACATCATCATAACTTATTGATGGAGTAGGCATTACAGGGGGCTGCTGCTGATAAGCCTGCGCCATCTCCTGTGGTGAAGGCATATTGCCCATTGGGGCTTGCGGCTGGATAGGGTTATCTGATGGCGAAGGTGCCGGCACAGGTATCTCATCCTTATCTATTTCAGAAATTTGCATTTTTTCTGAAGGATGGTAATCTTCTGCAGGCATGCTTCCTGCAGGATTTTCATTTTGCTGTGCAATTTCAGGGCCTTGAACTCCTTGCTTTATACTTGCTTGATTAAATGCCTCATTTATCTGCTGATTATTAAAACCCTGCTCTTGCAAAGACTGCATCATATTATCTTTTGATTTCCCCTCTTTCATCATTGCAAGTACTTTATCAGTGGGTGTGTTTTGTTCTATGGCCATGGTTTTCTAATTCTTCCTTAATGATTTTTTGAACTTCTTCTTGTGTTACAAAGTGTAAAGGGTTCCAAAGATTAATATATTTTTCTAAAATTTTTAAAGAATCTTTTTTGGCAAAATCCCTTGCTTCCTCGGTCAAATGTTTTAAAATATTTTTAATATTATTCATATCCCCCTTAATCTCATCGATTTCACCTTCAATTGACTTGATATCATTTATTATTTTTTTATATTCTGCAATCATATTTTTATTGATGACAAGCATCCTTTCACTTAGCAAAGAATTTTTACTTTCTAATACCCTAACCCTATTTGTTAATTCAACAACTAATTGGGTTGAATCTGCATATTGTTGTGGTTGATTCGCAGGCATTATACATTTAATAAAAGCATATGATTATTTAACTTTTTCGGGAATTGAATTTACTTAAATTCAAGCTCAAATTTAGTTACGGGCAAAAATCGTTTGTTTTATATGCTAGTTAATCTTTTTATAATTTAGAGGTAATGCAACATGAAAGTGAAGGTGATGAATTATTTTGTGAAGATTTTAATGGGCAAAACAGCATATGGTCTTTTTATTGGATTTTATTGATGGGCTTGATAAAAAATATGTATTCATCTTCGATAATGCATCTTATCATAAAACAGATGTGTACGTAGAAATTCAGGTCACAAAAATTATTACGGATAGGGTTGTTTGGTATTCAAGACTACCTATTAACAATACAGATTAGGTGTTCCATGCAATAATTAAAAAGCAGACTTTCTACTTACAATTTACCAAAAACTATTTTAACTGACAGATATATTATTTAAATAAAAAGAGTGATATTATGGATGGAAAAAATAAAGCATCTAATAGAGGTTATGAAATCATTAAAGAAGGTGCTGAAGAAGTAATGCGGATTAATTATGAAACTGTCCCTTATTCTCCCTCAATTGAAGAGCATCCACAAGTTATGATGGATGTTATCGATAAATTAGTTGAGAATCCGTCAACTGGGAGCATAACTTTTCTTCAGCGCAGGCACTACAATTACAATTATGAGCAAACACAAATGCTTGTTGAAATTGCGCAACTTTATAGTTATCTCATCAAAAGTAAAAAAGTCCTTAATCCAAATTCAATGGGCACTTCATTTGATAATCCTGGAGTGCTTACTGAAAGGCATGGAAAAATAAGGTATATTGTTTTTGAACTTTTGCGATCAGATCCATTAGGAGCATATGTTGAACTTAAAAGGCTAATAAGATTTGAGCATATCAAAGAAAAAAGGCATACTGATCCCAAGCTTAAAGAATCAAGCAAAACATTTTTGACATTATTACAAGAAATTTTTAATCAATTGGAGAAAACCAAACTTATTCAAAATGCCAAGCCCTATCTTGCAGGATATAATTTAGGGGATAGGTCTGTCTACAAAATAATTTTCAGGGCAAACATCACACCTGATTTTTTATTTACCAAACTTATGGCCAGGCCGCCGCTGGATGGAGAAGAAATAGATATATATTCTATTGATAAAAATACAGAAGTAACAATCTTTAGTGTTCCGAATGACATAAAATATCTTTATCATCTTAATCCTCCAGAATTTAAATTATCAGAAGACAAATATGCTCTTGTGGACTTGGCAAAAAGTGTGCTTGCTGAACATCAGCCAAAAGAAGAAGCTTTTCTTAACCCCCAAAAAATGAGAACCACTTTTTATAACATTGGCTCGGATTTACTGCGTGAACTTGCAGAGCATCAAAATTTGGAATTAACTGTCAAAGAGGTTAAAGAACTAACTGAAATATTAATAAGGCACACAATCGGTTTTGGCTTCATTGAACTTCTACTAAAAGATAAAAATGTACAAGATGTAACAATCAATTCACCTAATGGCGAAGTGCCCATATTTCTTCTACATGGAAAATATGACAACTGCACTAGCAACATCATTCCTTCAATATCCGATACTCAGGGATGGGCAACAAAATTCAGGCTTCTTTCTGGCAGGCCTTTGGATGAAGCAAACCCAATATTGGATACAGAACTTGTACTGCCGCATGCAAGAAGCAGGGTATCCATGATTACCAAACCATTGAACCCTTATGGGACAGCCTATTCTTTTAGAAGGCACAGGAACACACCATGGACTTTGGCCTTGTTCTGCAAAGCCAGAATGATCAATCCATTGGCTGCAGGATTATTAAGCTTTTTAATAGATGGTGCCAGGACCATGCTTGTAGCAGGGACTAGAAGTTCTGGAAAAACTTCTTTATTAGGAGCCTGCCTAGTAGAGATTATGAGAAAATACAGAATTATTACTATTGAAGACACAATAGAATTGCCGGGCGATGCCCTAAGAAATTTAGGGTATGATATCCAACAGCTTAAAGTCAGGTCTGCCTTGGTCTCTACAGGAACAGAAGTATCTGCCGCCCAAGGCATAAGGACATCTTTAAGAATGGGCGATTCATCCCTAATTGTTGGAGAAGTAAGGAGCAAGGAAGCTATTGCATTATATGAAGCAATGAGAATCGGGGCATTGGCAAATGTTGTTGCAGGAACTATTCACGGGGATTCGCCGTATGGTGTTTTTGACAGGGTTGTCAATGATTTGGGCGTGCCAAGAACATCATTTAAAGCAACTGATATGATTATGGTGGCCAACCCCCTAAAAAGCCCTGACGGCTTGCATAAATGGAGAAGGGTTGTTCAAATCACAGAGGTTAGGAAAGAATGGGAGGATGATCCATTAAGGGAAGGCGGCTTTGTAGACCTAATGAAGTATAATGCAACTTCCGACCAGCTTGAAATTACGCCTGAATTAAAGAATGGGGATTCGGAAATGCTGAAGTCAATCGGTGCCAATGTAAAAGAATGGACTGGAGACTGGGATGCAATCTGGGACAACATTAAATTGAGGGCTGATCTAAAAGAAATGCTTGTGGATTACTCCAATAGGACACATAATAATAATTTGCTTGAAGCGCCATTTGTAATTCGATCCAATGACCATTTCCATAGGCTCTCAAATAAAATTAGGGAAGAAACAGGGATATTAGATTCAAAAAAGATTAAATTTGAATGGGAAGAATGGTTAAAAAGGGTTATAAGGAAAGGAGACATACCTAAATAATTAATAAGAGGTGAATATGAGACCCATAGATTCTGAAACAAAAAAGATTTTGAATAAATACGGTGCAAAACTAGATATTAAAGGCGGAACAAATCTAATGGATGCGCCTTCTCAACAAAATATTTTTACCAGGGAATATAATATTTTTAGGCAGGAAGCCTTGCAGCTGTCAAATACTTTTTATGAAAGGGCATGCAATTTTGCTACAAAACTTAATATTGCGCCAAAAAAAGAAGATGCTCAAAAAATACAAGAAGCCATAGATTTTACACATCTGAATATAACACCCCAAGGATCATATAGCCTTGCAACATTGGCTATGGGGATTTCAGTGATTTTGGGCTTTTTAATATTGGCAGCATCATACCTCCTATTTGAAAAAGCTCAATTGTTCCTATCACTATTTTTTATTATTGGGGGCGTATTAATATTAAAGCCATTAAGCAAATATCCAATCCATCTTGCTTCAAAATGGAGGCTTCAAGCTTCAAACCAGATGGTTTTGTGCATATTGTATATTGTTATGTACATGAGGCACACATCTAATTTAGAGCATGCTATAAAATTTGCAGGCGAGCATATAGGAAATCCTCTGGCCTTGGACCTGCGAAAGATTTTGTGGGATGTTGAAACACAAAGATACTCTACAATAAAAGAAGCGCTTGACAAGTATCTTGAAGGGTGGCAGGAATATAATCTTGCTTTTGTAGAATCTTTCCATTTGATTATGGGATCATTAACTGAAGGCGACAAAAAAAGGAGATTGAATCTTTTAGAAAAATCATTGGAGATTATGCTTGAAGGGACTTATGAAGGCATGCTGCATTTTGCCCAGGATGTTAAAAGCCCAATAACAACTCTGCATATGCTGGGTGTTATTCTTCCAATCCTTGGATTGATAGTGCTTCCATTACTTGGCAGTTTTTTGGGTGTCAAGTGGTATCATTTGGCTTTAGTTTATAACCTAATTCTTCCAGTAGTAGTCTATTTTATTGGGTATAATATTATGTCAAAGAGGCCAGTGGGGTACAAACAAGCTGACATCTATGAAACATCTGAAAAATATCAAAATATGAGAATGCTAAAAATTGGCAAAGAGCCAAATATATCTTATATGGATCCAAAGAATCTTGCAATAGCCTTAATATTTTTATTTTTAGTTATTGGATTTTCTCCATTAATATTCCATTTAGTCATGCCTAATGCAGATATGGCTCTGCCAGAGGTTCTTGGAGGAAGTTTTTTGGGATACAAGCTTTCTGAAATTGAAGACGGCTCAACAAAAGAGTTTGGGCCTTTTGGATTGGGTGCGACATTAATGAGCCTAATAATTCCATTTGGCATAGCGATAGCATTGAGCACTTATTATAAGATTCGAAGCAAAAAATTAATTGCTATCAGAAATGAAACTAAAAAATTAGAAAAAGAATTTCAAGGGGCATTATACCAAGTCGGCAACCGATTAGGCGGTGGCTTTCCCCCAGAATCAATATTTGGCGATGTCTCCAGAAATCTTAAAGGGACGCCTACTGGCAAATTCTTCCAGATAGTAGACCGAAACATAAGAAGCCTTGGCATGAATATTGAACAGGCAATTTTTGATGATAAGATTGGTGCAATAAATTTTTATCCAAGTTCATTAATTGAAAGTTCTATGAAAGTTCTGATAGAAACTGCCAAGAAGGGGCCAAGTGTTGCTTCCAAAGCATTGATGAGCATATCCCTTTATCTTGACAGGATAAATAAAGTGAATGAAAGGCTTAAAGACCTGCTGGCAGAAATCATAAGTTCCATGCGGGCGCAGGTTTCATTCTTGGCGCCAGTAATTTCAGGGATAGTCGTTGGTATCGGGAGCATGATTACTGCAATAATGACTGGATTAAGCTCTGCATTCCAGATAGGACCTGACACGGCTGAAGCTGCGCAAAGCGGAGCAATGGGGCTTGGAAATCTTGCAGAGATGTTTCCTTTGCAAAACCTTATGCCCCCTTTCTTTTTTCAAATCGTTGTGGGGCTTTATCTAATCGAAATTGTCATAGTGCTTTCAATTATGACAAATGGGATTGAGGCAGGGATTGATAATCTAAACAAGGAACACCTTCTTGGAAAAAATTTAAATAAAAGCATACTTTTTTATTTAATAGTTGCAGCAATAACAATTATTGCATTTAATCTTTTGGCAACAATGATTTCAGGCAAAGTTACTGGAACAACCGGAGGGTTTTAATGGGACAGAGAGGATTATTATTAATTATGCTGGGAATTGCACTCGGCTTGATAATGATTGCAATTGTTTTAGGATTGAAAAATGCGTTCATGGGATAAAAAAGGGGCAGGGCTTGAAACCGAAACATTGGTTAAATTAATCCTGCTAATTGCATTTCTAATAACTGCAGTTTCAGTGATTGCTTATTATTATGAGGATTTGACAGTGCATAAACTTAAAGTTTATGGCTGCGTTATTGGCAATGGAGTAATGTCCAGCAATGCTGCATTCAGGGCGGCAATGCCAGTACCATGCAAACAGGATATTATTGAAGAGCCAATGGGCATTGAAGAGCTATCGATATATTTGCCAGATGTATGGCTTATGTATGGAAAGGGGGATTGGGATTATCATACCAGAGGAGATTCACACATCCTAGTTTCTGCTTTGCAGCTTAAAAAAGACATTGAAATAAAAGACCTTATGCAATACCTCTTAACACATAAAGGAAAAAAAGATTTGGCTGAAGACAATGTTGTGACAGATGAAGAACTTAAAGTCTCTGATTATAATTATCTTCAAGAAGGATCAAAAGGCCAGACATTATGCTTCCAAGAAGATTTATTAAAGGAAGGAAAGCTTTCCATGCAGAAAATATATTATATTTTATTTTGGGATGACCAGGGCAAGGATGATGCAGGAGACAAAATTGTAATAACCACATCTTCAAGCATTAGCAAAAAATCTGCTGTTGCATGCTGCAGTTTAAAACAGGGCATATGCACTAAGCTAGATGGGGAAAAATGGTATGAACTGCCATCAAGCCTTTCAAACTGGGTTAAAGGATTAGACTGGAGGTGGCCAAGTGAACCACAAGAATCTTATGGCAAAATGGTTTAAAAGAAAAGATGGAAAACTATCTGTTGAATATATTGCTATCATGATTTTAGCTTTGGCAGTCTTATTGATCTTATTATTGTATTCGGGAACAATTAAAGATAAAATTGTTGATGGGGTAGCAATATTTTTTGACAGATTAAAGGGAAGATAAATATGGAACGAGAATATATCATAGCATTTGTGATTGTATTGGTAGTTGTTTTTATTTTGGGATTTATGGCCGTAAAGTATTATCCTGAAACTTTTAAAGAAGTGGGCATTATTGCCAAGGATGTTTTTGATTTCGGCAAAGAAGAAAAAAAGATTGAACAGACTCAAGGCAACATCCAAAACCTTATTGATTCACTTGCAAAATGCCAGAAATATTCTGCAGAAAATTGTTTCTGCCAAATAGAAAAAAAGAATAAGTTGCCTGTTGGATATAAGATACATTTACAATTATTATCTAAAGAAGGGCAGCCATCAATGCAACTTTATAGCTTTTCGGATGAAGACAAGCTTGTACCTGTCCAAACAAAAAATGAAGCATTAAAGCTTGAAGGATTGAAATTAGGGATGGCATATTGGGGGCATTGCAAAAATTGCGAACCAAGCAAGATAGATAAGCAAACAGTAGATGATGCCAGTCCGGATATTTTTTGTGTCTTCAGCTCAGAATCTACAGGAAAAAGTTCTTCAATAGTACTAATGGGAGACAGTGCTGGTGATTGGACATTCCCATTCCATACAACTCAGGGTGTACCATTTGACCAGCTAAGTTCAGAGCCAAAATATAAAAATATTGGAAATATATATAAGCTTGATAATAAAAGATATTGCTTTATTACATCTAATTTATTAAGATATAATGATGATAATTACAATCCTCCAGAATTTACCAAAAAAGATGATGTTGTAAAATTATATCATGGCTTTGCACCAACTGCAGAATATACAAGCTATGCTATAATGACCAATACATTGGCAACAATGCAAAAGAATATGCAAACCTGCAGCGGACCAGAACAAATTAAAGCAATTGATAAAGAAATGAGCGAAACAGAAAAAGCAATCAAAGACCTTGAAAAAAAATAGTTTATCGAAACCTTTAAATAGTTATTTTTGCTATTAAAAAATAAGTTTAAGAGGCGAATGGATATTGATTAAAAATAAAAAAGGAATGGATATCTCATTAAATTATATAATTATTGCTGTATTGGCTATTATTGCTTTGATTATCATTGCACTTTTCTTTACTGGCGGGTTGACGACGCTATTCAAAAAACAAGCAGAAATTGCAAAAGCCAGCCAACAAGAATTGGCATTGGCTAAAGCTAATTGCGATTTTTGGTGCCAAACTGGGGCAAAAGAAAATTTTGAAAATCCGCCGTTCTCTGAAGCAGTTAGAAATGCAAAATTTACAAGTTGCACTTCCTTTGATGAATACAACAATTGGATTGATGATTGCGCCAGCGAATGCAAAGGGGCAGCCAAATGTGTGATTATTACTGATAAAGCTGAATGCTCGGCCTCTTCTGGCTGTTCATGGGTCCCAAAATAAAGCAAAACTTTTATTAATTCTTTTCCTCTTAATTTTATTATGAAACTTTTTAAAAAAGGGGATTTGAATATAAGATATATTGTTCTCATCATATTGGGATTGATGGTCCTTATAATTATTGCATTAATTTTTTCCAAAAGCTCAACTAGTTTTTTAAGCAAACTAAAAGATATTTGGAACCAAATAATTGCAATCAAGCCTGATCTCACAGGCGTGGCTAAAAAATGAGGTTTAGGAAAAAAGGGGCTGAAGAATCTTTAAGCACTTTGATTGGAATCATTGTTGCTTTAATGATAATTATCCCTGTAATAATCATTGGCTATAGGTATTGGGCTGAAGGACAGGATCTTGAAGAATGCTATAATCAAATAAATAAAGCTGCAAAGGGATTAGCAAACGGGGATTCTAAATCCTTTATGTGCAGGTTTAATAAGGATTATGCAATTATTTCTTTGAATATTGGAGAAAGACAATTAGCTACTGGAAAATCCATTTCACATGCTTTCAAAGGAAAAGAAGAATTTTATTATCTAATTTCGCCAAAACAAGGTACAAATAATAATTATGCATCAATCTGTTTTGGAAAATCAAAAGATTACCATCTAAAAAGCGAGAATAAACTATCTACTAGTTTTAAATGTACAGAAATTAAAGGCATCAAAAAAATAAGCGGTATTTGGCTGTCTCAAAATGAAGGCCCCTTCAATACTAAATCCAATATTCAAATAAAAAATAAAAATATTATTTTGGGAATAGTTGTCAAAAAAGAAGGAGAAAATTTAATAGTTTGTACTCCTGGTGAATTAGGCACCTGCTCTTATGCTATTGATAAAGCCAAACTTGAAATCATGGAAGACATAAAAAATTGCCAGAATTATTCTGGACAAAAATGCATTTGCGGGAAAAGCCAGATTCATATTGAACAAGGCATGGATTTTATAATGAAACAGGAAGAAGAAAAAATTACATTTAATTATTATGAACCTGTAACTCAAATTTGGGAAGAGATAGGCCAACTGAAAGGAGATTTGTGCATATATTCCAATGAAAATAAAGAAGCCATCAATGCTTATTCATTTAATGGCATTTATGCCCCCGGTTATCATAAAGGCTATAATTTAAATAATAAAGAGGTAAAACTAATTAAAATTGAAGATGATGTTTGCCTTCTTAAATTTGATGAATGGGATGCCTCAATACCGCAATGTTCAGAGATGAAAATTATAGAAGAAACTAAAAAAACTGTGGCATTAAGATAAAGATTTGTTTTGGGGCTAATTATTTGAGAAAAACTTTAATGTGAATTATTAGTTTTTTGCATCTTTTTATAGATTGTTTTGCTGTATCAAAATCCATCCTATTTCCATAATAGGTAAGAGAATTTCTTTTATATCGCAAATTATCAAACACTTTGTATAACTCTTCTCTTTTCAGGATTTCCCTCAAATAATATCCCAGACAAAAATGATTTAAGACCCTATAGCCTTTTTTTACAACCAAGGCCTGCAACAACTCCAGCAGGGATGTATAATAATCTTCAAATACAAAATTGCAGTTTTTTTCAGTTATGGATTTTATAATGCTTATTCTTTCTTCTGCTGTTTCAATTAACGAATTTGCCCTTTCATTGTTTGGAGAAACTCTCTTTGCAGAATTGTTTTCAATGCAATCATCCCATGATGCCTCTTTCATCTGAATACCTCTATATGACTATTCAGTGTTATTCCATTTATGATATTATTTGCTAAATGATAGTTTGGAATTTTTTTTATATTATTGGACTTTAATATCTGGATTTTTCTTTGAAGCATTTTCTCAAACTTTTCTAAATTAATGCTTTTTTTAGAAGGTGTTTCTATATATAAATCTATGTCGCTATTTTCTGTATCTTCACCATTTGCATAAGAGCCGAAAAGAACAATTGCTGGATTATTTAATGTTTCTTTGATATAATTCAACAAATCAGAGTCATGAATCTGTTTAATGTTAAAAAGCTTTTTTTCTAATAAATAAGTTTCATTTATTCTGTTTGCAGTATAAAATACTATGTCCCCTATTTTTATTATTCTTAATATTTCTTCCTTCTCCAGCTCTTTACAATACCTAATCACAGAAGGCAGTGAAAGATTTAATGCTCTTTCAACCCCTCTTACTCTGAGCTTAACAGTAGGGTTTAGGAAGAAGTATTCCTTGATTGCCAATTTGGTATTTTTTCTTATCATCTGATAATAAAGAATTTCAACTGATATTTAAAGTTATCGATTGAATATTCCCAAAATCGGTAAAGGCAGCAGTGCTTTATTTTCTGATTTATTTGTTTAGAGGGATAAAGGCCATTGAAATATTTCAATCAACCGAGGAATATTTTAAGGCAAGGCCTTATTAGAAACCACATGAAATATTTTGGGATATATCTAAAGAAGTTAAGGTATAACTAAAATAAGCTAAAATTTATAAACATCTTTTTCGTATTATTTTATATGAATAAAAGGGGTCAAAGTGAAATCTGGGAAATTTCTACAATCTTTGAAATTATTATTGCCTTGATTGTTGCTTCCTTTTT
>JAYEMU010000149.1:0-6698 GCA_034718475.1 Nanobdellota archaeon | reverse complement strand
TTTTTCACAGTGAAATAACCCCGCTGTTTTCATTTGCGCCTTTAATTTCCCTTATAGAGACTGTGGTGGTTTTTTCTTCAAGTTCATAATTATATTCAGCATCAACTTTATAATATTTTTTTGCATAGTAAGCACTGCTGTCAACTAAATTATCAACAACATCAAACCAGCATTCAAAGGTCATAATCCTGCCTGAAGAAATTTTAATTTTGTTCATTATATTTGAATCTATTCTATATCGGTTAAATTTATTATCAGTGCTTGAAAGTACAAAAGGGCAGATGTCATTTGGATTCTGTGAAAGCCCTTGATTAATGGTCATTTCTTTTGGAACTGACAAGACCAATCCTTTTAGCTCAGTCATTTTTCCATTCCATCTATTTTTCAATGTAATTCCAATAAGCGGATGCCTGCCTTCCCCAATAACAACTGGCTGCCTGTCATTTGCACTTACGCCAATTCCCACTTCAAGCGGCTCGCCTTGATATACTGCCCTGATTGGCAATTTTTCATTAATATTAAACTTTGAGAAAAAACTTTCTTTTCCAAGGCCCCTTTCTGTTTCTTTAGTAATAAAATAAACTGGGAGTATTACATCCTTGGTTTTAAAAGGGAAAGATCCTTTTCCTACAAATGTTATAGGCCCCTTTAATTTTTGGGTTATTTCAGATGAGATTACGCACCTTATTTCCTCATAGATTCTATTGCCGGTTATTGTGATTATCGGCGAAGGAATTATTTTAACGCCTGTTTCTGTTCCAGGTTCGCTTTTTATATCCTTGTTTTTTATTGCACAACTGACTGTCAAAGGAAGATTTTCAACTACAGTATTTTTAAGTTCAAAATCATATTTTAGTGAAATTGGCGCGCCTTGCGCAAATTCTGTTGTGCTGATGGGCTTAAAACTTTTAAAGATTATCCCTTTAACAGTGCTGGTTTTATTAATATTGGTATCCCATGCATTCTTGCTTACGTCTTCTGCTTCCTGTAGCATCCGCTGGAACATGCTTATTGGATTATATTTAATAATGAATTCTTTTATTTCAATTAAAGTCCTTTGCCCTGAAGGTGACTGGAACCAATAATAAGCATAAGTCCCCAATAATAGTAATGATAAAAGAAAGACAGCAAGAAGTATTGTACTCTTTTTTTTAGTCTTTTTTTTAGTGGATTGATTATTCTTGTTTGTATCTTTAATTTCAGAATTTTCTGCCATATTCAGCCCCTTTTATGGATAAAAAGATAGTTTTATAATATATAAATGTTTTCTATAGATTTATGGCTTTGGGCATTTGCTATGAAACAGCAATAAGACTTTTTTTTGTTCTGGTAAAAAAAGCCTGTGAAAACTGGTTTTATACGATAGTCTTGGTTATCCTGTTTTATTATGGCTTTTTTAAATTTCTTGGCGGTTTGATTAGCCCCAAAATTTTAGGATTTATTATTCTTGGGATAATTATTTTATTCGCCTTGGGTATAACATTCAGCACTTATTTTTGTGATACATTAAATTCTTTTTTAATTTATATTCAGTAAAGCTGCATGATTTTTTGGTTTTAATAAAAAAATTAATTCTTTTTTTAAGTTAAGGATTTAAACAAATTTTTTATTTTATGTAATATGCAAAAAGGGGTAAGGCAGTTAAGAAAGAAAAGGCTTAGGAATATTTTGAATTCTTCTTTTTGTTTTGATTATGGGAATTTGAATCCAAAAATAAATAATATTTATCAATTTAGGAAATTCTTAGAGGGTCTTTGTGCTGAAACTTATATGGCAAAATTTAGGAGATTATTGGCAAGGCGCAATATCCTGCCGCAAGTTGGCAAATTGCAGAATGGCTTGGTTGATTTAAAACAAAACCTTTCAAAGATAGTCAACAATACTGATTATGAGCTTGAAAGGGTTAATTTAAGAAGGGAAAGCCTAATAGCAGATATGGCCGCCAATTCTGAAGTTGCAAGGATAAAATATAATATTTTAGGGCAAAAAGTAGAAAATTATTCCAGATTCTCTAAAGGGATTGCCCAAAAATCGGATTATAACCTGATAATGCAGATTGAGGATTTAGAGCGGACAATTGGGACAGAGCTCCATAAGTTCAGGATTGCCAAAGAAAATATTTTGGCAATACAAAACGAGTTGGACATTATTCATACATATGAATCCATCCTTAGAATCAGCTCCCAATCATCTGAACGGGTATATAATAAGTCTGATAGTGCAGAGAGCCAGCTTAGGCAAATTAAAATGCTTTATTGTTCATTGGGATATAAGGTTCTGGATGCAAAATTTAAAAATCATCTAACTCAATTAAGCAGGACATTAAAAAAGATACAGGTAAACTATCAGGCAGGCCTTGAGAATATTCAAAAGATTCTTGCTGATTCTGACGAGTCGCCTATTTTAGTTGAGGAAGAGACAGACATGGAAAGATTTTTTATGAAGTTAAGGGATAGCTCTTTAAGAAAAAGCGCCGAACTTGAGACCTTGCTGAAATTTATGGTTGCAGGCGATAATTTCTAAATTATTCTCATATTTTATCTTCCAATTTTTGGGATAAGTTCTCTATAACCTGTTTTTTGGCTTTTTCTGGATCTTTGATATAAGGGATTATCCAGTCTTTCTTTTCTAAACCCTTATTTGTATGGGTAATAATCTCTAATGACAATGTACCTGTATTTAATTTTCTATCAATAAGCCCCTGTAAAACAGTAGTTCTTGTTAATTTTTCCAATCCAAACTCAGTTGTTTCTTTTTTGGCAGGAAAGCCGTAAGTAGTTTCTTTTATTTTGCCATGGTCAATAATATTTTTAGTATTTGCCTTGTAAAAGTTATCCAAAAATTTAGAGCCGTAATAAAGTGAGAATACGCCTGATATAAGCGCCCCAATCCCTAATCCAGTGAACATGATAAAACCAATTGGGCTCTTGGTCACTGTAGAAAAAAAGTCCCAGAAATCTGAAAAATGTGATTTATCATAGAAACCTTGTATTATATCGCAAGATTTGTATACTCCAAAAGCTCCAGCCATTGTCCAAAATAGATTGTTGCAACAGCTGCCAATAATTCCTTTATAAGTAGATGCCAATTCCAGTTTATCATCTGCCATATTTAATCTTAATATTATGTTTTTATAGGTGTTATTTAAAATTATCGCAAAATTGTGACATTAAAATTCCGTCTTGATTTTTAGCAGTTTGATGTGGATTGGATGATTTATTTTTTGTATAATGAAAATAAAAAAATAAAAAATTAAGATTTTAGATTTTCCAATATTTTTTTGACCTTGTTCAAAACCCTTTCTTCAGTAAAGTAATCATGCTTTCCTGCCTGCAGCATATATACTAAAAAATTGATGGCTTTCCCTGTACTCTCATCAAAAAATGAATATCCTGCTGAAGAGTCATATTTATCCCATAATTGGTGTATCCTTTCCAAATTGTTTTTATCATTAGGATCTTTCACGAATTCCTCAAATACCTTAATCAATTCTTTTTTTACTTTTTGAGGGTCAATGTCTTTTGCCATCTTAACTGCTGGAACCCATATCAATTTTTGGAAAACCTAACCTTTGTGCATAGACTTCTGATATCAAGGCTTGATCATTTCTTATTGGGTACCCGTATTTTTCGCCGTAAGGCTTGATATTTGCCCCAGTCAATCCATACTTGGAATCTTCATGGATGTGAAGCTGAAAACCGGATGATATAAAATCATAGCCTCTATCCATGTTTCCGTATAGGGCAATAGCACCCAGGCACTCCAAATCAAAAAGGTCATACATATCTTTAAATCTTCTGTTTTGCGTCTTTGTGTCTTTTTCCAAAGTTTGTTCTAGTTTCATTTTTTATTTACCTCCAAATTTGTCTGATTGTGATAATATTGAATCTTTAGTTAGTAGTTTTAAGCCTTCTTTTAAGGCTAAAGCATTTAATCTATAGGTCAAGGCATAGCTTTTTGGATCTTTTACCCTGTCTGACAAGTTTAATTCTTCTTGAGGTAGAGAAGAGTAGTCCTTTGCTTTTTGTAGATTATAAGCAATAGATTCTTGGTTTATTGGTTTGTTTTTTAGTTTCTCAACCAGGCCGTCAAAATAATTTTTATCTCCAAAAACAAATTCTCCTGACATTATTGGATCTGTAACCCTTAAATCAAAACTGTCAAATCCTTCCTTGAATCTTTGAAAACTGTGTATTCTCACATCAATCCAGTCTGAATGAAATGGCTTTATTTCATCAGAGACAAGGTAAATGTCTATGTCAGAGAAAGGTTTTTTAGATCCGTACAGCACTCCTAACTTGATTGAATCCAGTTTATTCTTGCAGACTTCTCTTAACAATCTGTTTACTCTTTTTGTTGTTGTCTTTCTAGCCATTCCTTGTGCATAAAATGTTGCCAGGTTTCCGTATTGTTTGGAAAAATCAATAATGGGGTCAAAAACTTCCCTATTTTCTCTTTTCATGGAATCATATTTTATTTTGAACCTGTCTTTTAGTTGATTTCTTTGGCTAAGCAGATATTCAGTCCAGATAGCAAATAATTCATATTGGGCCAAATTTGATTTTCTGAAATTATCTAAATCTCTGAATGTTTCATCCTGGTTCCTGAATTCTTGTAAATCTTGCAGGCTGAATTGTTTATTTTTGAATCTTTCTTTTTCTTTTTTCAATAATTCTTTTTCTAAACTTATTAGCTTCTTTCCTGACAGGGATTGTTCACAATAAAGCCCGTGGCCAAAATATTCATGAAAAAGGCTTAAGGGATTCTTGCCTCTCATTATTGCGGTTTGGTTTCTGGGCAGATAAACACCTGAAGAATAGGAATTTAATCCTCTTTGTGTTGAAAATTCCTGCCATTTATTTTTTGGAACTTGGTGTAAGGTGGTATTTTTCGGGAAATAGCCCAATATATCCAAATAATATGAATTTAGGGCATCAATTAGCTCTTTAATATTGTGTTTTTCTGTCATTTTCATTATATTTTCCTTTATTTTTGTAAAAACACTCTAGAAATCAGATATTATTAGAAACTAATCCATATAGGTTATATAATGTATATAATTTTTAGAAATGAGTTTAATGTCACGCAAAATTGCTAAAAGTAGATAATTTTGCTGTTTTGTGGAAACAGGGAAACTTTAAGCCTCTAAAATTTAATTAACATAATCCAAATCAAGGCAATAGTAAAATTTAAAAGCTTTCTAAGTTTAAGTTTAATCTATGGCAAAAGTTACCCCTTGGGAAGTTTCTGGAGATGTTGATTATGATAAGCTGATAAAAGAATTTGGGACAGAGGCAATTGATGACAAATTATTAAAAAGAATAAAAAAGCATACAGGGGAATTGCATCCATTTCTTAAAAGGGGATTATTTTTTTCACATAGGGATATTAATTGGTTGTTGGACCAATATGAAAAAGGAAATGAATTTTTTCTTTATACTGGCAGGGGCCCATCAGGCAAAACCCATATAGGCCATCTTTTGACATGGATTCTGACAAAATGGCTGCAGGATAAATTTGATGTGGATGTCTACTTTCAGATAACAGATGATGAAAAATTCCTTTTCAATCCAAAATTATCTTTAGAGGAAACAAATAGTTTGGCTTATGAGAATGCCTTGGATTTTATAGCGTTGGGTTTCAATCCAAACAAAACACATATCATAGTTGATACTGATTATGCTGGGGTATTATATCGTGAAGCGATAAAAGTGGCGAAGAAAATAACTTTTTCTACAGTTAAAGCAGTATTCGGCTTTAAGAATGATGCAAATATTGGCCAGATATTCTATACAAGCATGCAGGCAGTGCCCGCCTTTTTGCCCTCTGTTCTTGCTGGGAAAAAAATTCCCTGCCTGATACCCCATGGCATAGACCAGGATGCGCATTTCAGGGTTACTAGGGATGTGATTGAAAAATTAGGGTATTATAAGCCTGCAGCCATACATTCCATCTTTGTGCCTGGCTTAAAGGAAGGCGGAAAGATGAGCTCTTCAGACCCTTATTCTACAATCTTTACGACTGATGAGCCAAGCATTGTAAAGAAAAAGGTTGGCCGCGCATTTACAGGCGGCAAGGAAAGCATAGAAGAACAGAGAAAAAATGGCGGCAAGCCGCAAATTTGTACAGTGATGGCTTTTTTTAAATTGATGTTTGAAGGGGACATGAAAAAAATTGAAAAAAGAAAGGATAAATGCGAATCTGGAGATTTGCTTTGTGGCGAATGTAAAAAGGATTTGGCAAAGGCCATAAATTCTTTTTTAGCAAAGCATCAGGCTGAAAGAAAAAAAGCAAGAAAAAAATTAAAAAAATTCTTATTAAAAAAATAAAAACTAGTAAACCTTTTATATTATAATCATTTTCTATAGTGAAGATGGGGACGTAGTACAACCCGGCTAGTACGGCTGGCTCCAGGCAATGGAGCACTGAGCTTAGGCAATGAAGAAAACTCCGGTATAAACTTTCAAAGTTGGAAGATACCGGCCGATCTGGGTTCAAATCCCAGCGTCCCCATTCTTTAAATTTTTGTGGCAATTTGGTCAATATTAGATGAATTGTCTTAGATATAATAGATGTTAAATACAATGATTTTTGGTGATAATAACTTTAATGACGACAATTTTTAAAAACTAGATGGGGCAATCTCTTAATCCTCTGTAAAAACTAAAAAGAATTTCGGCAAAGAACTTTAACTCTTC
>JAYEMU010000148.1:0-6766 GCA_034718475.1 Nanobdellota archaeon | reverse complement strand
ACAACCGAAAAAGTTATTTAGTTTAGAATTGTATTCTATCATTAATCTACCTCCTTTTAAATTACTTATGTAATTTATTAGGGGTTTTTTCTTTTTAAACTTTATCAAGACGAAACTTGACAGTCACCAATAATAAAAAGCTATTTAAATTAGTTATTCATTCCAAATATATGACTAATCAAAAAAATAGATTTGAAGAATTAAAACCAGGCAAATTTGTAAAAATCAAAGCATTAGGTGAATACCTGCCTTTACCATCTAACGGCAAGAAAAAGGTCTATACAGCTGTTGGAATAGTAGAGGGGGTTTATCGTAATATATCTCTTTGTGATTTGGAGAGGAATTCAAATACAACAAAAGATATCTCTTATTCAAAAGCATTAGTCATCATAAAATGTGCTGATGATGCAATATCATACCCCATCCGATTAGAAGATATTTTGGCAGTTGATGAATTAGTCCCTGCAAAAGAATTTATTTTTCAATAAGCAAACTTTATAAATCTATATAAATTTTAAATAAAAAATGATATCGATTGTTGGAGGAGGACCTATTGGATGCTATTCTGGTTATTTATTGGCAAAAAAAGGGTATAATGTTAGGATTTTTGAAGAACATAAAAAAATTGGGGCACCTGTTGCCTGTACAGGGATATTAACATCACAAATTAAGGGTTTTATCAAGCCAGAAGAACCTTTTCTTATTAATACTTGTACAAGAACTAAAGTTTATTCACCAAAAGGTAAAATTTTAGAAGTAAAAATTAAACCAAACTATGTTTTTGATCGCCAAAAATTTGATCAGCATATCGCCAGTTTAGCTGAAAATGAAGGGGCAAAAATTTATTGCCAGCACCGCTTTAGCCAAATCAAGAAAAATAAAATAAAAGTTAATAATAAATTTTTAGAATCAGATTATATAATTGGTGCAGATGGTCCCAATTCATCGGTAGCTAAATCTATAGGCATTTATGGAAAAAGGGAAATGACAATTGGGGTTCAAGCTAGAATAAAAACTAAATGTGAACCAGATTTAGTTGAGTTTTGGTTAGGCAGGGGCCAATTTGGTTGGCTTGTTCCAGAAAATGAATCTATAGCGAGATTAGGGGTAATTTCTTATAAAAATGCAGGCATGCATTTTAATGAATTACAAAAAACAAGATGCCCTGAAAGTAAAATTTTAGAATGGCAATCAGGGATTATTCCAGTTTATGACCCTAAAATAAGCATTCAAAAAAATAATGTTAGGCTTATAGGTGATGCAGCCGCACAAGTTAAAGCAACTACTTTTGGGGGCATCCTTTTTGGTATGAAAGCTGCCAGGCATTTAGCTATTGACATTAAAAATTATGAAACCAGAATCAAAAAAAATCTTAACAAAGAATTAAAAGTTGCATTAAAAATAAGAAAAATGTTGGATAAATTTTCCAAAGAGGAATGCGATGAATTGATTTCATTATGTGAAAAAGCAAAGGTTAAAAAAATATTAGAGAATCATGATAGGGATTATCCTTCAAAAATGCTTTTTAAATTAATGGTTGCTCAGCCAAACTTTTTAAAATTCATAAAAAAAATAATTTAATAATTGAGTTTATATCTTAAAATTGCGCCGATGCCCCCTAGCCCATCTAATTTCTTCCCCCCATCATGTGCACTAGAAATAATTTTAATCTTGCCTTGCATTTTATCAATCATCCCCATCATTGAATCTATTTCTTTATATTTGCCATCCTCTCTAATTTGGTTAATGCATTTATCACTAATCAAAAATATTTCAATCGCGCCTGCTTCTGCTGCAATTTTTACCGCTTCTATGCCATAAGCAAACTTCCCTCCTTTAGAAATTTCCCCTAACAATTGTTCTACCAAAACTATTTCTTTTGTTGCCCTGTCTTTTGCAAGTACAGTTTTGACTTCCTCTCTTTTTAGTACTTCATTAATGCCATTTTTACCAACATTATTACATGTTGCCAAAGTAATTTTACCTAGCAAATTAGGATGTTTTTTCTGTAAAACTTTCAGAAGGTCCTCTTTCCAAAAAGCAGGAGAGCCAATAACAATATTATTTATATTATACCTTGTTACATACTGTTCAATTTGATCAGCAATATCATTATAAAAAGAACCATTTTTTTTCCTTATTTCATCACCTTTTTTTTGGACATTCCCTTTCAGATTTGATAAAAAATCAAAACCATACTTTTTCATCAATGCAAAATAGGCTTCTTCCCTATCCATTACGCAAATCAAGACTTCAGATAATTTATCATTTTCTGCCTCTTGGATTTTCTGTTTCTGGTAATTATACCAAATCTTTTTATGAATCGTGATAATTGTCCCTTCATTAATGTCAAAGGAATGGTGGCTACCTTTAGGGGCCTGTTCTGGACCAGAAGTTATAATCCCCATAACCCTTAAAGAATTAGTATATTTATGGAATTCCACTCGTTCAACTTGAATTTCTAAAAAAAAAGGTTTCTTTACAACTTTCACATTGGGTTCTTGCCCAATTTTAATTTTTCTAAATGTTTTTCCTTTAACCAAGTCATCTGAAGAAATTATATGGCTTAAATACCAAATATCATCAAGGTTTTCTACTTTAACCTTAAGTTCCCCAATTTTAAAGTTTTTCATTAATATCTTCATTTTACCTGAATTTACAAGAAAAACCTTTAAATATTATAAATGTTTAGTTTTATTTAGAATAGTGATGAAAAAGAAATTATTTAAAAAAGCAGAGGGCGGCGCAGAGATGTCTATTTTTGTATTGTTATTAGCATTTTTTATTTTAATATATGTTTTATTATTACCCCCTGCTGAAAGGGAGCTATTATTAAATGAAACAATTAGTTCTTCCGAAAACGCTGCGGGTATTTCAACATCCAAAGTTTTAATTTCAGATGCGCCAGGGGAAGTATATAGTTACACAACTAATATTCATAAAGTAAGTATTCAGCCAATCCAAATCTATTCTAAAATGGAAAGTAATATTTATAGTTTAATTAAATCCATGACTGTATCACATAATCTTTTAAAGGATAATTATAAGCAAATATACTTTAATTTGGACAACTTAGAAAGTTTGAGTGATTTAAAATTAGTATGCCTTATATCTGAACACAAGGGCCCAATATCTATCTATTTGAACAGCAAATTAATTTTTGAGGGAGAATTATCAACCTTAGACCTCCCATTGGATTTGCCAATAATGCACTTACAAAAAAATAACAAATTAGAATTTTATTCTAGTTCGCCAGGATTTAAAATCTTTTCATCAAATCATTATATTCTTAAGGATGTCAGTTTAATAAAAGAATATAAGGTTGAAAAAACAAAAGCAAGAAGGGCATTTTTAATAAATAAAGAGATTGGAGAAAGAATTAGAAAAGCCTCATTGGAATATTTTATTACATGCAATAGTGCAAATGAAAACCCAAGATTGAAAATTAGTTTAAATAATGATAATCTATTTAATGATGATATTTTTTGCAATTATTTAGAAAAACGCACTCTGCCATTGCCAATTGAATCAATAAATAAAGATGGCAACAACATTTTAATTATGGAAATTGATAAAGGAGATATAAATATTGATGAAATCCAAGTTAAGAGTGAATTAAGCAAATCAATCTATCCAACTTATATCTTTGATATTGGTTCTGATCTTTGGAAAAAAATTAATGACGGAACAAAAATTTTCCTAAAACTTAACATGGAAGAGGATACAAGAAAAAGAGCAAAAATTATTATTCAAGAAAATACATTTTACTTAAATTCTTATTCTGAAACTTATGAAAAGGACATTACTAATTTATTGGATAATGGAGCTAATGTTATACAGATTATACCCCAAAATAATTTTAAAATCGTTAATTTAAAAGTATATGAAGAATAATGCTATCCTTTTAAATAGTTCAAGTTTCTCTCATAATTTATGATCGCAGATTTGCATATTCATAGTAAATATTCCAGGGCATGCAGTTCAAAGCTTACAATCCCTAATCTTGAGAAATGGGCAAGAATCAAGGGCATTGAATTACTGGGCACAGGAGATTTTACACATCCTGAATGGTTTAAACACCTTAAAAAGCATCTAATAGAGGAAGATGGAATTCTAAAAACAGAATCAGGTTTTAAGTTCCTTTTGCAAACCGAAATCTCATTAATGTATACACAAGATAACAAGGGAAGAAAAATTCACCAAGTTGTCTTAGCTCCTTCATTTGATGTGGTTGAACAGATTAGCGATGCCCTCCTCAAAAGAGGAAGATTGGATTATGATGGAAGACCCATATTTAAGATCCCTTCACCTGAATTTGTTGAATTATTAAGGGATATTTCAAAAGATATAGAGGTTATACCAGCACATTGCATGACTCCGCATTTTGGCTTATTTGGGGCTTCAAATCAATTTAATTCAGTTGAAGAATGTTTTAAGGATCAAACTAAACATATTCATGCTTTAGAAACGGGTTTAAGCGCAGATCCAGAAATGCTGTTTAGGATTCCACAAATAGATAATTACCTCTTTATTTCATCCTCTGACAGCCATTCATTTTGGCCTTGGAGAATTGGTAGAGAAGCAACAATTTTCAATATCAAGCCAGCTTATAAAAAATTACTTAAAGCAATAAGAACTAAGGAAGGTTTTAATTCAACAATAGAATTCTGGCCTCAAGAAGGCAAATATCATTATACAGGCCATAGGAAATGCAATATCTGTTTGCATCCTAAGGAAGCCATGAAAATTAATAATATTTGCCCAAAATGCAATCAGCAACTAACAATCGGTGTAGCTCAAAGGGTTGAAGAATTAGCAAGCAGACCAGAAGGATTCAAGCCAAAAAATGCTCAGCCAACAATACATTTAATTCCCCTTGCAGAATTAATTGCTAATGCAAAGGGGCATGCTGTAAATACCAAAAGTGTTTGGGGGGAATATAACAACCTAATCCGATATTTTTCCAATGAATTTGAGATTCTTCTTAAATCTAAAAAAGAAGATTTATTAAAAATTACAAGTCCAAAAATTGTAGATTTAATTTTAAAGAATCGTGAAGAAAAATTAAGAGTTTTGCCAGGTTATGATGGAGTATATGGAAAATTAATTTTGGCGGATTCAGAAATGGAGAATAAACAAAAAGGGTTGAATGATTTTTTTTAACCAAAATAGCTTAATTCTTTGCCTTTATTTTTTTCGGCAATGCGTAAATCCATTATCTGTTTAGTTTTGGCTTTTATTTCTGCTTCTATCTCTGCTATTTCATCATCCATTTTTGAAAGATCTAATTTCCAATTAAATTTATTATTAAGGATTTTCAATGAACCACGGGCACCCTTAATACCTAAATAAGATGGATGAACAAATGCTTGAGCCAATAAAGAAGCTGCTTTTATATCCCTCAATTGTGCCAAACCTAATAACACCCCAGTAACACCTACAATTGGTCCAACCACACCATGAATCTTATTAGATGCCCCCCTAAAAGTTTTGACATAATCCCAATTGTTTCCTGTTACAAAAACTTTTGGCCTTTTAGGTATCTTCTGCAATCCAATACCTCCCAAAGTAACTATTTCTTTACCCTTTAGAGATACGAACCAATCTAAAATTTTATCAGAGAACTCATAACAAGAATGTTCATCGATTGGTTGTATGTCACCTGCTAAAAATAAAAAATCCTGTTTATTAATTTTTTTATGATAAATTTCAATTATGGGCAATTCTATAAGGTTTTTTTCATTAATAAAAACAGAATGAGGAAATCTTTTTGAATAAATTTCCATAATCTTTTGGGCTTTAAAAGTTTCTACAACAAAATCTACAGCTACTTTGCCCACATTTCCTATTCCAGGCAAACCTTCAATAAGTATGGGATTGCTAATTTTTTTCTTTTTTAATGTTCTAATATGAAATTCTTCCATTAAAAAATGATTAGTAGCCCGGTTATATAAAACTTTTGTTAATATGTGCGTAGAAAGTCTACTTGGGAAATGATAAAACCTTAAGTAGAAAGTCTGCTTTTTAATTATTGCATGGAACACCTAATCTGTATTGTTAATAGGTAGTCTTGAATACCAAACAGTCCTATCCATAATAATTTTTGTGACCTGAATTTCTACGTACATAAAACCTTTTAAGCAATTAAGAGAAAGATTTAATCAAAGAGAAGAAGATATCAGCAATTTTTTACCGGACTTATTACTTGCCACATTAATATGTGCTTTCATGGGGTATTAGCATCTATGACATACTCCACACACTAAAGTGTGTAGTTTCTCGGACTTAGCTTGGACAAATATTATTTATCCTCACTACCGATGGCATAGCCACTATGCAACTACTCCTTGACAAAAAGCCTTGGAGATACTTTTTCAAGATATTTGCAGCACCATTCACGTCTGCATTCATTATATTATTGCACTTCTTGCAGACATAAAGGCCTCTATGCTTTCTGTTGCTTTTATTTCTATCATTGCAGATGCTGCAAGTTTGGCTTGTATATGCTTCGCTTACTCTTGCAAACCTTATTCCTGCTTGAACTGCTTTGTATTCAAACATCCGAGTAAACTTTGATATTATTTTTTTCATCTTGTTTTATCCAACCATTTAAATGGTTGGTTTTTGTTATTAATATAAATAAATTTGGGAAGGAGCATATATAAATGCTACTCGCACCTATGTCCAGTGGCGAATGGTTCCAGAAAATATATATTAAAATTCAACTTCGAAAATCTTACAGCATTTGCAGAAAAACTAGAGTAAA
>JAYEMU010000147.1:0-6922 GCA_034718475.1 Nanobdellota archaeon | reverse complement strand
TAGCCTTATCTTTTGCAGAATATGTTATTCCCTGCCCGCCTTTTCCCACACGGACAATATCCATATAATTCTCTAATCCCATACTTCTGAAGAATCTTGGGTGGTTTTATAAATCTTTTGTTTGATGTGACCTTGGCGTGGAAATTAGTTAGCTTGGGTCAACTTGTTGAAGTATGCGATTCTTCTGTGGTTGTGTATGATTATTCTTGCTGTGGTTGGGAGATTCATTTTATTTATTTTTTATTCATCTTTTACCTCTTTTCTGCTTTGCCACCCCCGATTGAGAGGTTGGGTGATTATTGATTATTATCTTGATTTTTTTATTCTAATAATAATCTTCTTATTTTATTTACAAACTCGGCAGTTTGCTCCTGCAGTCTTTTTGCCTGTGATAATTCAAACATCTCATCAGCCCCATAACAAGCCCTTTCTCTTAATCTTTTTGAATCTAAAACCAAATCAATTTCTTGTTTTTCTAAATTGATTTTTTCTATAATAAATTCTATGTCTTCTTTTTTTAATATATTATCCTTATGATAATAAAATAAAGTTATTGCAGTTATTGTGGCTAAATGGCTTTTTGACTCATAGCCAATTTTTGCAGTTAATGCCAAAGCAATATGATAAATCGAGTAATAATAAATTGTTATGCACCAATCATAAAAAGTTTTATTAGGAAGTTTATTTTTTATTGAACCATTATGTTCTGCCAAAATAAAATTTGCAAATTCTAAATTATTCATAGATTTATTAATATATTTGTTGAAAAGAGATGACTCTGTTTTTCTTAATAACCTTATCTTAATATAATGCTTAAAGATAGTCTCACAATATTTTTTATCTTTTATCAATTTTTGAATATCAATTTTCATGCTAAAAACCTCCATAATAATGAATAATATAATTCTACACCAGATAATATAATTGCTTTTTGCCTTATCTCTTTTGAAAAATCATGCTCTTTATTAAGAAAATTCTTTTCAAAATTTTTGTAATTTAAATAAATGGAACTTATATTTGTGTTAGTTCTCATACTAATTCTTTTTGCTGTGTTTTCAATTTGTTTTTCATTTTCTAATTTTTGAAAAACCAGCAAAATATCTATATCAGAATCTTTAGTATAATTTCCTTTAGCATATGAACCAAAAATTATTGTTATTAAAGGGTTTAATCCTAATTCTTCTAAAAAATCAGAGATTGCAGTTTGTATTCTTTTTGGTAATGAAAGAAATCTTTCAGTATTTACTTGTTTTAAATAAGCAATTGTTTTATGGCTTTTTTTTAATTTTAATTTTACTAAGTTCGCCTCTTTTTCCTTTTGAATAACATTCACTTTTTCTAAAATATTTGCATATCTTGTTACATTTGGCAAACCTGTTTTTAACAATCTTGATAATCCTCTTAAATGAATCCCTTCTTTATGTTGCTCTAATAACTCAATCATTCTAAGTTGTGTTTTCATTCTTTTTCACCTGATAATCTTTTGTTATCATTTGATAATATTATGATGTCGGCCTTATTTAAACCTTTTGTTTTTCAAAAGGCAAACCTTTTTTCTTGTCTTCAAATTCAATTTCCTGTTTTCCTTCTCGTTATCCCAGCACTAACCAATCCCTACATAAATATTAGGGGGAAAATTAATATTATAATAATTTAGGTGTTAACTTAAAATGGAACAAAAAGAATTTGAGAATTGGAAAGAAGAACCGCTTAAAGAGGATGAGCTATATCAAATAGCTGCTTAGAGGATTTTTGGTTCTTTGATTTTTTGATGCTTCATTTTTGAAAGTTTATATTCCCCCAACAATAAAAAACATTTATAAGCAGAAACAAATTACCCAAAAACATGAAAAAAGGCTCATTTGAATATATTTTAGCAGAATTCGGCTCTTTGTACAAGCTTTCATTCTCATTCTGCCAAGGTGTCTGTGAACAATGGTTAAACAAGATTGGCTTATTCAAATATGATACACTAGAAGAGGCTGTTGAAAAATCCTCAACAAAAAAAGTCAATCTCGTAGGCCACAGCCTTGGAGCATTGGAATCAATGATTTATACAATCAAAAATCCAGAGAAAGTTGAAACATGCATTCCTGTAGGATGTCCTTATGGAGGCACAAGCATGGCTTATTTTGGAAGTATTTTTTCATTATTGAACATTCATTTAAAATCCCATAACCAAATTCTGCCGAATAGCAAGTTCATTAATGATTTCAGAAAAAAATTCAAGGAGAGAATGCCTGAGATAGAAAAAAACAATGCGAAAATAATCAACATCTGGTCGCCAATAGACGAGCTGATTGAAAACAACAATGCTTCCATCAGCCATACTTTAGGCCTGAAGTCAAAGTGCATAACAGAGCACTCAATAAACACTGGCCATGGCTATTTATTTTATTGCGATTTTACCCAGGATTTAGTAAGGTCATTAATCACAGAATCAGAAAGCAATACAATTCTAGTCCACGGCTTGTCAATCAACAAAAACTTTTTCCTGCCATTTATAAAAACATTAAATGAATCCCAATTTAAAAAAACAACTGCAATAACTTATGATTATTCTAGACTGCTTCAGATTTGATTCTTCTAAATTTTGGAACAAAATTCAATATCATTCCATCCTTGATTTTACCAACCCCATAGGCATCTTGATTATACTTTATAATAGCATAGCCCTTAATTTCCTTATCGCATTTTATGTCTTTTCCATTCATCCATTCTTTAATCTCATTTTTATCCAAATCAATAATATTTTTTTTAGGCTTAATCATTTGCGCACCTTCAATGCTCAGCCTTATTCCATCTTTTTCAAACTTGCCGAAGTACAGCCCAAGGTTATTTATCCTTAGCCCCTTGTCATTTAATTCTGCAAACTTTTTGCCTAGAAGATAAATCTTGTCTTTTGAGCTTTTAAAAAAAACAAAATCCAAATCCTCTTCTGAACCATAATTTTTCTTCAATTCTTTTTTTATTTTCTTAACTTCCTTGTTATTTAGGATTTTAAGGTTTTGCATGCATAAAGAAAAGGCTTATTGCCTTATATATTTTATTACGTCTATAGTTCTTCCATGTGTTAATGTTACTTCATTTGCATAGAACTTGTTGTTGTCAAACTCTAAATCGCCGTTGACTTGATATTTGAAAGGCTTATTTGCAGAAGTAATCTTATATGTGCCGGTCTGCAGGTCAATCATATTTTTTAGGAGGTTTGACTTGCCAAAATAAAAAGGGATGGCTGCCCACAGAAAATCAGTTATGCCCATCTGCGTACCTAAAATATGAAATTTTTGTGAATGTGTTGCCCTGTAAAACGGCCTGGATTTTGGAGCTCCGATATTTGGGATTGTTTGCGCCATCACCCCTAAAACATTTTCCTTAATCTTTTTTCCATTCCCATTTTCCAATATGACTTCATAATGATCATTAAACCTCTTATAAAATTCTCCATTGATTATGGCAGACCCAAAAAGTTTTATTGCCATTTCAGCAACTTTGAAAAGCTTGAGGTATTTGGCCCTATAATATTCTTCTAGTAGGGTAGAGGCCATGCCCATTCCAAAAGAAAACCCATAAGCCTCAAGATTGTTGTTATCTTTGATATTCATTAATCCTATATCCTGTTTTGACAAATCCTCTATATTTGATTTTATAAGCATGCGCAGATATTTTTTCCATTTCCTTTTTTTCAATTCTGCATGCTTGGACATAACATTCCATGTTCCTCCCGGGATTAATCCAATAGGCGGTATCTCTCTTTCTTTAGGCCAGTATTTAAGCATCAATGTAAAGAAAGTAAGCAATGTCCCGTCTCCGCCATCGATGGTTATAGTTTCGGGATTCTTTTTGTAGAGGTCGCTTAAATGATATTCCAATTCTTCAACTGAATGCGTTTTTATAATCCTGCCATGGGTTTTTACAATTTTATCAAGTGTTTTTACCCTATGCTTGTCAAACCGATTGCCTTTGGCATTCATATTTGTAAATAAAACTGTATCAGCCATTGTAGAATTTAATATTTTATTAATTTAAATTAATTGCTGTAATAAAAGCAATATTTATAACTGGTATATGATTATATCATATAGTGGCACTTAAAAAATTTTTTAAAAGGAAATTAGAAACGATTTTGCTGGCAGCAGCATTCTTAACCTGCAATATTTCTTGTGAGGAGCAGATTCTGCCAAAATTGGAGCAAAGGCTGAAAATTCCTGCCAAGAAAAATAATCAGCAGGACAAATATGCAGTAATTATTGCCGGCGGGGATAGGGATGATTTTATTTTGGATACTATCTGCACTTATCGCACTCTGAGGGCTATAGGCTTTAAGCGGGAAAATATTTATGTGCTTGATAGGCTGGGCAGTAGCATTTATGTTGAAGAGGATGGCAATAAATATGTTATAAGCAAGGAATTCAAGGAAAGCATGGATTACCATTCTGATGGCTTGGCTACAGAAGAGAATGTAAGGAAAGTTTTTTCTTATCTTGCAAAAAAGATTGACAAGGATGACATGCTGTATGTCGGCTTGACTTCCCACGGAGAAATGCTTAATGGAGATGGATTGCCAATCTGGGTATATAATGGGAATGAAAAGAGGTTTGCTGAATCTTCAGCAATTACCTTTATTGATAATTATATGAGTGCTGAATCACTTAAGTATATTTTAGATAGAATTCATTCAAGGACAACAATTGTTTTAGCAGATACCTGTTATGGTGCTTATTTTGCCAAAAAATTTTCACATGGTAGGTATGTAGGGATGTCAGCCAATTCTTTATGGGAACTAGCATTTGGCAGTTCTGTGACATCTTATACGCGCTCTTTTTTCAGGGCATTTGAAGATAGTTCTAGAAGTGATAAAAATAAGGATGGTTTGATAAGCATTCAAGAGGCATTTGATTATGTTCTTAAAAATAATTTCTATGTTAAGGTAAAAGATATGAAGCCACAATTGGAATCTGAAAAAAATCTGGATAAGTTATATTTAGAAGAATAGCGGGAGGTGGATTTGAACCACCGACCTTCGGGTTATGAGCCCGACGGACACTCCTGGCTGTCCTATCCCGCTAAGAACTAATATAAAAGGAATTCTTTAAAAAACTTTCTGTTTGTGCAGTAGTTCACAATTCGCTTTTGGAGAACTAGGAAAATTTATAAACGCTTCAGTATTTATGTATAAAGACAAAATGAAGGATAATAATTCTTTAGAAGATGTATTGGAAGGTGTTTTATTTTTTCATTCTGAATCAGGAACAGAAGGGGGATATTGGGCTTTTCAGGATAAATGTTTTATCACCAAATCATTACCAACTTTGGGTGTTTTTGCTAATTTAAATGTTTGGGATTTAAATGATACTGAACGCAAAGGAAAAATACAAAATGATGTTGAAGTTTTGCTCAAAGGCAAATGGCTCCCTCTTCCTGACCCAATGATAAAAGATTATGATTTTGAGGTTTCTTCACTTTTTCAAGGAGAAAAAAGAGGCGACCATGAAGCTGATAAAAGGCTTATGAAAAAATATGGTTTTACAATAAAATACGCAGCAGAAAGGATGAATGAGAGATATGGGGAAGGTAATTGGCACCTTGAAAAAAATACATCACTTGCTATTTTATCTGACGGTACTCGAATATACTATGGCGGTACCCCTTCTACTGAACCTCGGCGCCCTTATGGTATTCCCCAAAAAGCATTAACAAGAGCTACAGTTAAATGGGATGATAACAAAGTCGAACAAAAGCGCCTTTCAAATACTCTTCTTAAAGTTAGTTGGAGTTATGAAGGGTTGCACATTCTCCAAAATGGTGATCAGTTAACAATTTATCATCCTGATAATAACAAGAAAATTTGGTCTGGCCCAATCAATCTTAGAGAGCATAATTTATTTACAGAAGATGCTTCAGGAAGATGGATTCATGCAGTTCAGATTGGAATAGAAAGAGATGTTTGGGCAGAATATTTTTTCAAGAAATATCCTGCTAGATTGATGCCTGCTAAGAATAGTAGATAATTATTATTTTTCTATATTTATTTTACATTTTTTGGGCAGATTAAGAAGTATTCGGGCAAAGTTGCATAGCAGTTAAGCAAAACTTTTCAAAATTAAACCTCTAACTAAAAACATTCCCCTTACCAAATCAGACAGAGCTATATATCAGCATAAGAATCCATGGCAGGGCTGTAATAAAAAATGCCCTAACATTATCAAGCTTGAAGTAATACCTTAATGCCACAAACAAGACTCCAACAGCATAAAGTTGCGCAACAGAAGGCACAAGCAATTCAATAAACTTAAAGATAGCATGTTCAGGCAGAAATACATCCAATAACACTCTTGCCAAGACACTGACACTATACAATGGTGCAAGCAAGGCCATCACGTAAGCAAACTTGGCAACATGATCATTGACATTAAATATCATGAATTCAAATTTATATATCATCAAAGGCAATAGATAGAACAGCACAAAAAATCCTGTTAAAGTAATTACAAGCCCCCCAATAAGCATAAACAGCGCCTGGGTCCATGTCAGCCCGACATAAAGCCCGTTATTCAAATTTTTCAATTCCACACTTAGTCCAAGAATCAAGCCTCCAAAAAGCAGGGGCCAGAAAAAGTCTCCTAAGCTAGTAAGCCTTAGCCTTTTTATTGTTCTTACAGGATCAAGATAAAGATCATTTACAGTTTCCCTAAGTATGTTTAATCACCTCTTTTTAAAATAAGGGTTTTTTAAATTTATAAAACTTGCCTTTGCCTTTTTCCGTGATTTGCTATTCCGAAAATCGTGACATTCAAGTTTCGTCTTGATTTTTAGCAGTTTGATGTGGATTTTGGCGGGTTGGATGATTTATTTTTGTTTTTTGTTAATATTTTAGAAGTTAGGGCTCTCTTTTTTCTTTGGTTTTGTCTTTTTATTGTTT
>JAYEMU010000146.1:0-1517 GCA_034718475.1 Nanobdellota archaeon | reverse complement strand
AAGACCATCTGGATACCCCGAAGAAGGTCATAGACGAAAGCGGAGATATAGAATGGTCGGCTGAATACAAATCATTTGGCGAGGTAAGTGTATCTGTAAACACCGTTACAAACAATTTCAGGTTCCCGGGGCAGTACTGGGATGGCGGGACAGGGCTGCACTATAATTGGCATAGATACTATGATACCGGAATTGGAAGGTATTTGAGAGAGGATCCGATTGGATTGCAGGGTGGGATAAATCTGTATGTGTATGTCCAAAACAATCCAGTGATTTATACAGATCGTTTTGGACTATTTTCTTTTCCTCCCTGTCCTCCAGGTCAGCATCGAGAAAGGGATGAAGCTGGTTTTTTTAATTGTATGACACAAACTAATATTTTAGCGGTTTGTGCAGTTTGTGCAGCTAGTGCAATAACAGGATATGGTGTATACCTTGGGATTCCAGCATGTCTTGCCTGTTTACAGTTTGAATTAGATTGTATGTTTAAACATTCAAAATGTGTAGATGATATGGTTCCATACTGTGAATAGAAGAAAACTCAGAATTGATAGTTTTTGAGCAAAGCATGAAAAAAGTACGAAGTAATAACGACCACATAGGAGAAGCTTTACTACTATTAATGGGGTTTTCCGTTGCCCTTGGTTCTGAAATAAAATCTTTTGGTGTAAATATCAATAATACAGGTTCTGTAAATAATATTTTTTCAGATAATATCCATTTACTTATGATTCCGGCACTAGTTTATTTGTTCATTAAACAGAATAATATTTTTTTGAAATGTATTTATTTGGTTAGCACATTGCCATTTATTGGTCTTCAATGATTCAATCTTTGAACATAAAAATATTGTCTTATATCAACCTTATTATTATTTTTATAGTGATAATAAGCTTAATTAAATACATTTACAGAACATTTAAAAAGACAAAAACAGTGTGATTAAGGAGACGTCCTTTGAAATTTTGACTGGGGAGTATTTACTGCGCTCCACCTAATCTGAAGTTCCTGTAGAATTTTCCTAAAAAAAGCTAAAAAAGACTATTATTACAATAGGTTATATGGCTTATCATCCTTTTTGTAGTACAATTTTATAGTCATGTAATTTACTCAAATTGGGAAGAATATCGCTCAAATTGGGGCCAAGAAAGATTGACTTAATAAAAAAGTGTGTGTATTCCTAAATTAAATAACTTGATAGTATAGGAAATCCCATTTTTTGCCAATCAAATCAACTGGATGTTAAATTTTCGACGTTTTTATGGTTTATCATGGACCCATGATACTACCGCTGACGAAAAAACAAAAATCGGCCGACAAAAAAACCTTCAAGAAAATATTCATTGACCATTGGGAAGGTTTCAAATCCATCCATCCGGTTACAAAAAGACTTTATTTACGCATAGTTATATTTCGACAGACTGCCCATTACCACGGAATTTGAATAGGATACTAATTAAAGGTAGTTTATGCTTTATATGCTCATGTTTTTTGTGTTAATTGTTTGTGTTACAGTT
>JAYEMU010000145.1:0-1526 GCA_034718475.1 Nanobdellota archaeon | reverse complement strand
ATATTTTACTAGTTCTTTTTCTGTCATACATATTAATTTTTGTGTCATATTTTTGTTTAGATTAATAATTTAATAAATCTAAACGTTATACCACAAAATTAGCAAGTAGTGATTAGTCCTAGCTATACTGAACTAGCAACCTAAGGAATCCTAAAAAATCAAATTTTACAATATTTAAAAAATATATTATTCTAAAATTATATAAAATTTGATTAATTTAATTCTATGGCAAATAAAAGAAAAAAATATAGTGCTCAGTTTAAATTAGAACGAGTACTTGAAGCTATTAAAGGTGACAATGTAACTGAAGTATCTCGAAAATATGATGTTGGGGCTAATATGATTTGTAATTGGAAAAAGCAATTGCTTAATCAAGGTTCTACTGTTTTTTCTAATTCTCCAGATAAAGAGAAAAATCAATTAAAAAGTAAAATTAATCGATTAGAACAAATGATAGGAAAAAAAGAGATAGAGTTGAATGTATTAAAAAATTTTTCAGATTTCTACGAATCTCAAAACACGACATAGTTGAATTTGCTCGTGAGCAAGTTGAAAAGAAATTGTTTTCAATGAGCAGAATTTGTAAGTTATGTGGGATATCTAAAAACACTTTCTACAAGCATAAACATTTAGATGATTTATTTAAAGAAAAATATAATTATTTAAAATCTAAAATACAAAAAATTATTAAAAATAATAGTGCTTATGGAGTTAATCGAATAAAAGCTGCTTTACTTGAAGATTGTCAAAAACATATTGGACGTGATGCTCTATCCAGATTACTTAAGTTATGGGGTTTAAATTTAAAAAGAAATATTAAAAAAAATAGAGTTAGTATTATTAAAAAAATATTATTAGCATTATCAGATAAAGTTAATATTTTAATTAGATCAAAAATCACAAAACCATTTCAAGCTATCACTAGTGATATCACTGAAGTCTGGTATGACGGAGGAAATAAGAAGGCATATTTAGCAGTTCATAAAGATGTATATGGGCAAATGGTATATGGCTGGGAAATAAATAAAAGAATGAAAACAGAACTAGTTTTAAAATCATTTGAAAAAGCAAAGAAAAAGATTAAAAAGTTAATTAAGAAATTACCAGATAATTTAATTTGTCATTCTGATCAAGGAAGCCAATATACAAGTCATGAATACACAAATACTGTTCTAGGAAGTAAAATAATACTTTCATATTCAACTCCAGGCACACCAACAGAAAACCCAGGACAAGAATCATTTTTTGGAAGATTTAAGGATGAGTGTCAAAAAGAAATTAATGAAATTCAAAATTTCAAAGAATTAAAAAAATTCATCCGAAAACGAATGAACTATTACAATAACAGAAGATTGCATAACAGCTTGAATAATCAAGCACCTAAAAAATTTACTAAATTATTTATAAAAAATTCCTTAAAAGATTGCTTAAATTAGTATAGTATTTGTAGGGATTGACAAAATTAACCAGTTATTTAAGCATATAACGGAATAAATTGCAATATTAAGTTGCCCAGAGATGTTAAA
>JAYEMU010000144.1:0-1539 GCA_034718475.1 Nanobdellota archaeon | reverse complement strand
AGGGAGTTTTATTCGCATACTCAAGGTACCCTTTGTAGATGTAATGCCCCAATCTATGCAAACTTAGCTGATCTAACTTTCTACGTACTCTAATTCTTAATCATTAGTATGATCTAATAAACTAAGGCATCTCCGCAAAATAAAATGGTAAATTTTATAAAGTTATAATGTCTTAATTCATAGCATTATGAATGATAATCTTGTGAAAAACAAATTAAATTTTTTATCTAACTTGAATGAATATGATTCTCGACATTATGTTGCTTTATGGGCTATGGAGTTAGGTTGGGGTGGTGTTTCTAATGTTAGTAAAATAACCGGAAAATCTATGACTACAATTCGTAAAGGTATTTCAGAAATAAAATCCATAAAAAAAGAACAAAAAAAACCAAAAAGAATTCGTAAAGAAGGTGCTGGAAGAAAAAAAATAGTTAAGAAAAAACCCCAATTAATAAAAGATATTGAAAAAATAATGAATAACTCTACTTCTGGAGATCCGATGAAACATTTGAAGTGGACTACTAAGTCCACAGGAAATGTAGCTGATGAGTTAAAAAAACAGGGTTATAAAATTTCTCCAGATACTGTTGGGCGAATTTTAAAAAAACAGCATTATAGTTTGAAAGCAAATAGAAAATCAAAAGAAGGAGGAGATTCGCCATATAGAGATGAACAATTTAAATTAATCAATAAGAAAGTTGAAGAGTTTAAAATTAAAGGAGAACCTATAATATCTGTTGATACAAAAAAGAAAGAGCTCGTCGGAAATTTTAAAAATTCAGGTCGGAAATGGGGTAAAAAAGGAGAATTTGAAGAAGTTAATGTATATGATTTCCCTTCTTTAGCAGAAGGAAAAGCAATACCTTATGGCACTTATGATATTCAAAAAAATAAAGGTTTTGTGAATGTTGGTGTCAGCTATGATACTGGAGAATTTGCTGTAGAAAGCATTAGGAGATGGTGGCAATTTAATGGTAAAAAAGACTATCCTCAATCAAAAGAGATTCTTATTTGTGCAGATGGTGGAGGCAGTAATGGTTCCCGTAATAAAAGTTGGAAATTTTATTTACAAAGACTTGTAAATGAACTAAAAATCAAAATTACTGTTTGCCATTATCCTCCAGGGACTAGTAAATGGAATAAAATAGAACATCGAATGTTCTCATTTATTAGCATGAATTGGAAAGCAGAACCATTAATTAACTATGAAACGGTTATTAGTTTAATTAACGGAACAAAAACCAAAAAAGGTCTCAGAATTAAAGCCAAATTGGATAAAAGGATTTATGAAAGGGGAAAGAAAATTTCAGATGAGGAAATGAGTAAATTGAATATAAAATATGGAAAGACTCAACCCAAATGGAATTACACCATTTCCCCTCAAATTTAACAACTTATTTTACAGAGACCCCTTAGTATATTCTTGCTCTTTTAATTCTTGCTAAATGCTTTTTATACTCCTTATCAAATCTTTCAGTATCCTCAATTCTCCTTCTTTTATTGAATTCCTGAAATTCCTTGGCTTCTATTTCTTTTTTG
>JAYEMU010000143.1:0-7136 GCA_034718475.1 Nanobdellota archaeon | reverse complement strand
TATTTAGATAGATTCGATTGTTAGCGGCGAGCAAATAGATATGGTTTTGGAAATCACTTAAACTTTTGTTAAAATTGAAAAGAGTTAGAGAAAATTTATTTAAGAATTATTTTTCTAAAATATGATATCTTAAAGGCTCATATATATCCAATACTATTATTTCCAATAAGTAAATTTTAGCAGGGTTAAAATGTATGTTGATAGACTTTTGGAAATTGATTTGAAAAAATATCTCAAAAAGAAAGAGTCTTTCAGAAACGTTATATGAAGAGAAAAAAAATATTAAATTCAGGCCAATATTTTCACTTGGCAAAGAAATATTATCACAGTCCATAGTTTTTTTGATTTGGAATATCAAGCTTAGAGACCTTTACTTTTTTATATAAGTTCTTCTTTCTTTTTTGTATGAAATCATTAACTTCAATTGAAATTGCAGCTGTTGTAAAGGAACTTAAGTATTTAGAAGGGGCAATAGCAAGAAAAATTTATCAGCCTGACAATTCCGAATTACTGTTTGAATTATTTAAGACAGGGAAAGGGAAGTCTATGCTGAGGATTGTTCCAGGAAAAACCCTTTACCTTACCTCTTTTAAAAGAAAAAATCCCCTAGTCCCATTAAGCTTTGTAAAATTCCTGAGAAAAAGGGCGGCAAATTCATTCCTTGAAAAAATAGAGCAGAAAGGTTTTGAAAGAATAGTCGAATTTACTTTTAAAACCAAGACTGAAACTTACTATATGATTGCAGAATTCTTCAGCAAAGGAAATGTAATCTTCTGCAATGATGACCATAAGATAATCTCTGCATTGCAGGTGCAGTTGTGGAAAGACAGAAAAATAAAAGCTAATGAAACTTATAAATTTCCGCCCAAAGCCAATATTGACATCTTTAAAATTGATGAGAATGAATTCAAGAAAATTTTAAAAGAATCAAAAAAAGAAAATATTGTAAAGACTTTAGCAGTGGATATTGGGCTTGGAGGATTATATTCTGAAGAGCTTTGCTTAAGGGCGGACATTGACAAAAATAAGGGAAAGCTTTTGGCAAAAGAAATTCATAAACTTTTCAATGAGCTAAAGAAATTGGCAGAATTAGAATTGAAGCCTTTCTTATTTGAAAAAGAGGCAGTGCCTTTTGATATGATTAAATATAAAGGTGATAAAGGTCAAGAATCCCCTAGTTTTAATGGGGCATTGGATAATTATTATAAAAAATTCATTAAAGTAGAAGAGAAAGAAAGTATTGAAGATGCCCATACAAAGAAAATTAAAAAATATGAAAAAATAATTGAAAAACAAAAATTAAAATTGGCTGAATTGGAAAAAGCTTCAAAATTCAATAAGGATAAAGGCGATTTGATTTATAAAAATTATATTTGGGTAAAAGATGTTCTTGATACTATCAAAAAAGCCAGAAGTAAAAATGTTCCATGGAAAGAGATAGAGGAAAAGCTTAAAACCAAGAAAATCATAGTAAAAGGTAAAATGGGGCAAGTGATTTTAGATTTAAAATGAGCATTTTTCTTAAGAGATATAAGGATATGGGTGCTGATGTTGAGCTGTTTAATCTGCCAGTTGCAATAAGGACAAATACCCTGAAGATATCAAGCACAGAGCTCAAGAAAAGGCTTGAAGCAAGGAAAGTCAAGGTTAAAAAAATTCCTTTTGCCAGAGAAGGGTTTTATGTTGAAAGCAGGTTCTCAATTGGTGCAACACCTGAATATCTCCAGGGATATTATTATGTACAGGAGGCTGCATCGCAGTTGCCAGTGGAAGTTTTGGATCCTACTGGAGTGGTATTGGATTGCTGTGCTGCTCCTGGCGGAAAGACTTCGCAGTTGGCAATGTATTCTGATTTGGTCCTTGCTTTTGAAAAGAGCCATAAAAGGCTGCAGGCCCTGAAAAATAATCTAGAAAGGCTTAGCATAAGCAATTGCATACTTTATAATTATGACGTGAGAAAAATTGAAGGCGTATTTGATCATATTTTAGTTGATGCCCCTTGTTCTGGAAATATGTTTATTGACAAAAAATGGCTGAGGAAGCAAACTTTGAGCAATATTAAAAGCAGAAGCAAAATACAAAAAGAAATCTTGGGCAATATGATTAAGTGCCTGGCTCCTGGCGGTGAATTAGTTTATTCTACATGCTCATTGGAGCCAGAGGAAAATGAGATGGTTGTTGATTGGGCATTAAAGAGTTTTGATGTCAAGCTTTTAGATATTGACTGCATTGGCAGCCCAGGGCTCACGAAATTTCAAGGGAAGAAGTTCAATAAAAGCTTAAAAAAATGCAGGAGGCTGTGGCCGAATAAAACCAAGACTCAAGGTTTTTTCATTGCCAAGATTCAAAATGATTAGTAATTTTACCTCTAAATTTACAAATGAAAAAATAGATTGCATTAAGGTCAGGGATGCTTATTATGTTATCCCTGCAAAATTGCTAGAAATAAATATAGGGATAAAGCAAGAGTCCATGGGCCTTTTTTTGGGAGAAAATAAGGGCAATAAGTTTTATCCAAGCTTGGCCTTGCTTGAAAAGATTTCCCCTGAATCCAATGAAAAAATAATAGTTAAGGATATAGGTGAAATGGATTACATTTATGGCAAGAATCTGCGCCAAAGGCATATAAAAAATGTTTTGGGCGAAACTAAAGTCGGTTTCTTGAAACTTGTCGTCAATGAAAGGGATGAATGCCTGGGCTATGGGAAAATTGTTAAGCCCTTGAATGAAAAGGGCGTTGTGTTCAAGAATATTCTTGACCGGGGAGATTATCTTAGAAGGGAAAAGGTTTAAATAAAATGCCTTTTTATTCTTATTTCTATGGGATTAAGACTATTCAATACATTAACAAGGCAGTTAGATGAATTCAAGCCTGTCAAGGGCAAAATTGTCAGGATGTACAATTGCGGTCCGACTGTTTACAGCCATATACATATTGGCAATTTCAGGGCATATGTCTTTGCGGACATACTTAGGAGGTATTTGGAATATAAGGGGCTTGAAGTCAGGCAGGTTGTTAATATTACAGATGTCGGCCATTTAACCTCTGATGATGATGAAGGCGAGGATAAGATGCTTGTCGCAGCCAAGAAAGAAAAAAAAGACCCTTATGAAATCTCTAAATTCTATACTGAAAAATTTATGGAAGATATAAAAAAACTTAACATACAACCTGCCTACAAATATCCCAGGGCTACAGGCCATGTAAAGGAAATGATTGAGATTAACAAGGCATTGGAAGAAAAAGGCTTTGCTTATTTTAAAGGGGGCAACTTGTATTTTGACACTTCTAAGTTTGATGGTTATGGGAAGCTTTCTAAATTTGATTTAGAGGCTTTAAGGGAAGGGAGAAGGGTCTGTGAGGATCCAAACAAAAAAAGCTTCAATGATTTTGTACTGTGGTTTACCAAGTCAAAATTTACAGGGCATATGATGCAGTGGGACAGCCCTTGGGGGAAAGGATATCCAGGGTGGCATATTGAATGTTCAGCTATGGCGATGAAATACCTTTCGACTGCTTTTGATGGCGGTAAATTTGATGCTGACAAATTTGAGACAATAGATATCCATACTGGCGGTGAGGATAATATGTTCCCGCATCATGAATGCGAAATTGCACAGACTGAGGCTGCAACAGGAAAAAAGTTTTCCAATTTCTGGATGCATGTGAAGTTCCTGATTGTTGAAGGCAAGAAAATGTCAAAGTCATTAGGAAATTTTTATGTATTAAGCGATTTGGAAAAGTATGATCCATTGGAAGTAAGGTATGTCTTGTTTGGAACGCATTACAGGCAGCAATTGAACTTTACTTTTGATGGCTTGGATGCTGCAAGGAAATCCCTTGGAAGGTTAAGGGGATTTATGGCAAGGCTTGACGAAATGAATGGGGACGATGAATTTGATGCTGAGCCTTATGTGAAAAAATTTGAAGATGCAATGGATGATGACTTGAATGTTTCTGCTGCATTGGCTGCTGTGTTTGAAATGATGAAAGAAGTAAACAAGCTTAATCTTAAGGATGGTTCAAATGTAAAGGGTGCAATGCTTAAGTTTGACAAGGTTTTGGCTTTGGATTTGGGTGTTTCTAGTTCTTTGGATGCTGATGTTGAGGAAAAAATTAAGGCTAGGGAAAAGGCAAGGGCTGAAAAGGATTGGGCAACAGCTGACAAGATAAGGGATGAAATTAAAGCTCTTGGTGTGATTCTTGAGGATTCTGAAACTGGCACTAGATGGACAAAAATTAAATGAAAAAAACTAAATTTTATTCTTGGCTTGTTGGAAAAATGCCTGTGGGCTGCCAGCTTTGTGTGCAAGGAAGAAAGGAAGTTTTGTTTATTACAGGGCTTTGCGGAAGAGATTGCTATTTCTGTCCTATATCTGATGAAAAGAAAAATAAGGATGTTATTTATGCTAATGAAAGACCTGTTAAGGATTTGAATGATATTGTTCTCGAAGCGAAGTTGTGCTCCAGCAAAGGCGCAGGGATTACTGGCGGAGATCCATTGGTTAAATTAGAAAGGACAATAAAAGCAATTAAGCTATTGAAGAAAGAATTTGGAAATAAATTTCATATACACTTGTATACTTCCTTGGATTTGGTTTCTGAAGAGGTTTTGAGGAAATTAGAAAAGGCTGGCTTGGACGAGATAAGGTTTCATCCAAGATTTGATGACGACAAGCTTTGGCATAAGATAAAATTTAAAACTTCTATGGACAAGGGGATTGAAATTCCTGTAATACCTGGAAAATATAATGAGATTTTGAAATTAATAGGATTTATTGATGGTGAAGTGAAATTCTTGAATTTGAATGAACTGGAGATGGCTGACTGCTCCAGCTGCAAGCTTGTTGAAAAGGGTTTTGAAACTAAAAATGATTATTCTTATGCTGTCAAGGGCAGTGAAGAGTTGGCAAAAAAGTTATTGAGGCATTGTGAAAAGAATACCAAACTGAATGTCCATTACTGTACTGTAAAGCTGAAGGATGCTGTGCAGATGGTTAAAAGATTGAAGCTTAGGGCTGAAAATGTAGCTATGGAATATGACAAGATTTCAAAAGATGGAACCTTGCTTAGGGGAGCAGTTTATTTGCCTGAACTCAAGCCAGATTTTGGTTTCAATAAAAGAATCAAGAACTTGAAAAATAAAAAATTGCTTTTAGGGAAATTAGAGAAGCTTAGAAGGAAAATTATGAAAAGATATGGTGTTGGCAAGAGCATGATAAAAGTTGATGAAAAAAAAGTCAGACTATTAACCTCTAAAGATATAGCCCAAAAATATGCTCGAAATTTAAAAATGAAAGGGTATTATGTATGCTGGGTAGAGGATGATCCTACCTATGACCAATTTGAGATTGAAAGCGAAGAGCTTTGAGCAGGAGTTTTCTTCCAACAATCATAAATTTTGATAAGTTATTGGGCTAAAATTGATACTTTAGATAAGAATGCTAATTTATTCTTTGACCTTTTTTAAAACTGCTTTATATAATGGTTCAAAACAATTCTTTGCAATAGAAATAACATCTTTTACTTCTTCTAAGTTTGGCTTGTACCCATAATAATTAATATTATGCCTCAACCTTCTTAAGTTATCTATTAAATTGATAGGCCTTTTTGTTTTTACTTTAATCTTCATTAATTCTTTTACTGGCATTAAATGATTGATAGAACTGATTCCTCTTGCCACTAATAATGCATCACCAAGCATCCTAAATGATTCGTAAATGTTTCTAGTTATAGTCGAAGCAGAATTGCCGCAGGGTTTTATTGTTAAAGTAAATTTCAAATCTCTTTTGGCTGCTTCAATAATACTTAATGCATTCTTTTTGTCTGGCCTTTTGTATCTTATCTTCATGGTTTTATCTCAAGCAATCCTTCCAAGACGATTCCATTTGCTATGTTGGCAAATAAGTTTAAATCAATTTTTTTCCTTGAGAATATATGCAATGTTACTTGTACATTTTTTCGAAAACCAAATTCTGGGAATATGCCCAAATTCTCTATTCTGAGCCCTTTATTGCCGAGTACCTCAACGGCTATATCAATGTCACTATTTTCATTGTCATCCCCTTTTCTATAACTGCCGAATAAAATTATGGCCATTGGATTTGGAATAATTTCGTGAATTGCCTTTAATATTATTGATTCATAAATCATTGATAAATTATAGCTTATTTTACGAGAATAATTGTAAATGTGATTTTGATTGCATGTTATTCTCCATAATTTCCCAATTATCTCTAGATTAAGGAATCCTTCGTCAACAAGATGATGTATTGTGCGATTGGCTGTAGTTTTAGAGATCTTTAATGCTTCTGCAAGATTATTTAAGCCAAATTCTTTATCTGGATATGAGAAAAACCACCTTTGTATTTTATAAGATGCCTCATTTAATTCTATCCTTTTCATTTTTGCTAATTTTTTCTCCATTTTCATTATTGGTAACTTTTGAAACTATATAAGTTTTTTGGTTACCATTTGGTTTTAATTGAAACCATTTAACCTTTTTGGAAACCAATATATAATTTGAATTAAGTCTGTTTTTTTCTTACAATGATTTATTTATTCCTTAAAAATTCATAAGATACTTAAAGATGAAAAATATTTTTCTTACTTTGCATGCGTGAGTAGTCTAGTGGTATGATGCAACCCTCCCAAGGTTGTGGAGCGGGTTCGATTCCCGCCTCGCGCAGTCCTATTCTAAGTCAATGCGCCATAGACCCCGTTTATAAAGAAGCCGTGCATAAGGGGAAATAAGAATGGAAGAAGACATATACGGCAACAAAAAGAGATATGAAAATTTTGTAAAAAGCCTTGATTGATTTTATCGGAAATGTAAAGATTAAGTATATTTATGGGCCTAATAGATGTTATGTCTAATTTTTTTCTTTTAAATTTTCGTTGTTTAATCCGCTATAACCTCTGAATAATTATTTTTTTCAATCTTTTCCAGAAATCCATCCCTCCCAAAGAAAAAAACTTCCCCTCACTTCGTTCGGAGACATAACAAGCATTTGTATTACCCACATACAAGAATTCTAATGTTATAAAACCTTAATTCTTTATATGTATTTCTATTCTCCGCTCACTAATAGCGTGTGTAAAGAGCATTGTTCTCTTTATACGAAACTAATGGGTG
>JAYEMU010000142.1:0-7197 GCA_034718475.1 Nanobdellota archaeon | reverse complement strand
AATACCCCCCCCCCAGAATATATATTTTAGAATATATAATTTGGATAATATCTAGCAACAGAGATTGCCACATTAAGCCATGCTAATTTAACAAATTCTATTTTTTTATTTTTGTCCTGATTTTTTCAATCTTTCCCTAATCCAAATCAGCAAGTAAAGTCTTACATTTTAATATGGATTTTCAAATGACATACCCTACACACTTTAGTGTGTGGAGTATGTCATGTAGAAGCAAGATACAAAAGAAAAAAAGCAAGTTATTCAACCAAGATAAATTTTGAAAAAATAGAAGTTGAACTTCTAAGATTGAAAGCAATATCATTTGTAAATAAAGTAAAGGAAATAATTGAAAATTCAAATAGTGATGAACAAACAAAAGGCCTTGATAATTAAGTTCACCAATGTGTTGTATGCAATAATTAAAAAGTAGACTTTCTACTTGCCTCCCAACTGCAACAAGCTGAGGGTAAAGCCCAAGAAGGATTTTGTTTTTTCAGAGGTATAACCTCTAAAATAAAAAGCAATACTTTAATTCAAAAAAAAAGAAAAAAAAGTTAGCAACAAAGGACTGCTGTATAACTATCACTGGAATCTACAAGGCCTGCATAAGGCTCTGCATAATCACTATAACTCTGAGTATACTGATTATCAGTTGCCTGCACCATAGCCATATCTTTACAGTAATAAGAACTTAGCCAACTTGTAATTGTATTTATACATTGTATTTTTGAATTTTTATCTAAATAAGAGTCTATATGTTTCTGTTCAACACCCCTGCATTCTAATCCTTCTTTAGTACAAACTTCAGATGGTGTAAGCCCTGAGCCCCATATCCATTGGTAATCACTACTTGTAACACTAATTATTTTACAATTTGTGCCCTTATTTTCTAAAGCATGAGCTGGAATAGAATCGTCTTCATTATTAATAGTCTCTTCATCTTCTATACAATGTATTAGACATTCCTGTTTACATAAGCCTAAACATTCAGATTCTTCAAGCCCCCCACATTTTTCTATACAACTCTTTGAACAAGCAACTTTACAATCATATAATGCTTGCTCTGGATGTTCTTCTCCGCAATCATGGGGGCAGTTCTCAACAGTTTCCCATTCCTGACATATATTATCGCCACAAGAAGTAGGAGATACTGAAGATGTGGCTTCTTGTTCTTTTTCAATAGACCCTTTTTTTAGCATAAAAGGCAACCACCTAAAGCTCAATGCCCCGGTTATGCTCTCTAAAAACCCTGCAGCCACCAAAGTACTGCATAATAACATGCCTAAAATCAATAAACTAGTAAATTTTTTCATTTATACTACCTCCTTTAATAATTATTCAAATTTACAAAATGGATTATAGTTTATAAATACCCCCCCTCCAGAATATATATTTTAGAATATATAATTTGGATAATATCTAGCAACAGAGATTGCCACATTAAGCCATGCTAATTTAACAAATTCTATTTTTTTATTTTTTTCAATTTTTTCAGAAACATTTCCCTCCCTAAAGGAAAAACTTTCCCTCATTTCGTTCGGAGACTTAACAAGCATTATAATTTCGTTCATCTTCGGTTCACTCAACGCTTCGATTTTGTGGTTTGCCTCAAAAAATCCTCCTTCCACTCGAGTCTTCGAAACTTCTTTAAATTCCGATGTTATGAATGTTGGAAGAAAACTCTTGCAGACTTTACAGTCTGTAGATGAATTCCAACTCCATTCTTATATAAAAACCCAAGTTTGACAGTTTGGTAACTATTTAATTCAAGAATTCTATTTGACAGTTAGCTATTATTTGATAAAAAATAGAAATTTTCTATGTTATTGCATCTTTTTTTTAAGCAAATTAGCCCATTTATAGTATCAAAATTTGAATAAATCTTCGTCAAATTTAGGATTTAAAGAATTATCTTTTGAATTTCATTAAATAAATATTTAATTATTTTACTAAATTAAACGGTATAGTGGTCATAATTCCTTAAAATTGAACGTTCTAATCGTAAGCTTTATAAACAAGCTATTCTTTTATAAAAACATGGAAATCGAATCCCTAAACAATTGGAATCCATGGTGGGCAGAAAAAAAAGTTCCAGAAGCTCTAAAAGGAGTTCCAAGAACCATTAATCCCATTATTTTTAAAGCTATTCCAGAAAGAGAGATAATAGCTCTCACAGGGATTAGGAGAAGTGGCAAATCCACAATAATATACCAAATGATAAACCTGCTCCTCAAAAAATACAAGCCTGAACAGATTTTATATGTCAACTTGGATGATGAAGTGCTCAAAAAAGAAACATTGGAATCTATTTACTCTTTTTATCGCCAGCAAAAAAACCCTGATGAATTTGCCTTTGTTTTCCTTGATGAGATACAGAATATAGAAGGCTGGGAAAGGTTTTTGAAGAAATACTATGATATCCGTGAAGATGTAAAGTTTGTAATATCCGGCTCTTCAGCCAATTTATTAAAAAGAGAATTCTCTACCCTTTTAACTGGCAGGAACCTGACTTTCACAATATTTCCCTTATCATTCAAAGGATATCTAAGATTCACCTGCCTGGACTATAATGAAATATCTATGAAAATAAAAAACAAAATCTTGCATGAGTTTAATAATTATCTGGAGTTCGGAGGATTTCCAGAAGTGTATTTTAAGGAGGAAGAGATCAAGGGGATTCTCCTTAAGCAGTATTTTGATGATATTATATATAAAGACATTGTCAAAAGGCATAATATAAATGCAAAGAAGATTACAGGCTTAGCAGTTTATCTTCTTACAAATATAGCAAACCCCTATACAATAAGGAAGATAAGGAATTTCACAGGCCTTTCCATAGACAGCATAAGGGATTACATATCTTACTTGGAGGATGCATATTTAGTGCTTCCGATTGATCATTTCTCATATTCATTAAAAGAAACTTCCCAGCTTCCAAAGAAAAGTTATGCGATTGATTGTGGGCTGCGCAATATTGCAGGCTTTCGATTTTCAAGTGATGTGGGAAGGCTTGCAGAGAACTGCGTTAGGGCAGAGCTATTGCGCCAAGAAAAGAAAGTATATTATTGGAAAGGAAAAGGAGAGGTGGACTTTGTAATAAAAAAGAAGGACAATTCCTTGACAGCAATCAATGTTTCATTTTCAGATAGGATTAAAGAAAGGGAAATAAAATCCCTCTTGGAATTCAAAAGGCAGTTCAAGCAAACGAAAAAACTCATCTTGCTGACAAGGGATACTGAAGCTAATGAAGGCAATGTCGCCTTAATTCCTTTATGGAAATGGCTGCTGGGTTAAAATTTGTTTTTAATTCACCGATTTTTCTTGAAAAGTGTTACAAAAATTGTATCACTTCCGAAAGATTGAAAATTTATTTTTTCAGAGGTAAAGCCTCTAAAGTAAAAAGCAATCCTTAACCTTTAATTCTCATAAAATCAAAAGGTTTATATATTTTTTGATACTATTTATATATCAATTGATACCATGGATGATTAAAAATGTCAGAATTAAAATTTACAAAAACTGAAATGATTGAAAAAAAAAAGGATAGGATTTTAAGATATCCCAACTTGAATACAGTTTTAATGGTAGAGGATTTTCTTAAAAAACAACGTCATATGCCAATTTCTATTGCAGAATTAAGAAAGAAACTTCCAAAACAGGTTATGCATCAAACATTAAAAATTATTTTGGAATATCTCTGGAAAAGTGGAAAAATAATTTATGGGCCCAAGGGTATTCAGTGGATTTATGCAGAACCTGATTACTTAAAAAAGATGATGGAAAATACATTAGAGGTCTAAAATGTTTTTCGGAAAAGAAGTTCGAGTTAAATTAAAGGGACAAGGAAAGGAAGCATATCTGAAATTGAAAAAGAGGGATGATAAGGAAACAAAAACCATCTTGGATTCTTTCAATAGGGTTAAAGAAATATTAAAGGAAAATCCTCAATATGGAGATCCAATTAAAAAAGATATTATTCCTAAAAGATTAAAGAGAATGGGGATTCAAAACTTATATAGGGTTGAACTCTCAAATTATTGGAGAATATTATATACTATTACGGGCAACCAAATTGAAATATTTTTATTTATTTTGAATATTGTTGATCATAAAGAATATAATAAATTGTTCGGATATAAAAAGAGATGAATTTATTTGAAAATTTATTTTTTCAGAGATAAAGCCTCTAAAGTAAAAAGCAATCCTTAACCTTTAATTCCCATAAAAATTTCATAATTAGCCTCATTAAGAAAATGCACATATGCCCCGTTCAATTCTTCTGGGAATTCATCAACAAAAACATGCCCATCATTTTTTTCTTTAAATGGATCGACATAATGCCCATAGCATTCCCAATTGCCCTTGCACAATCTCTGTGTTGTTGTTATATGATGAAACCTTTCTTTTTCAGCAAAACTTTTCATTTTTTCCTTTATCCTTTCCTGCAAATCTTTTCTTCCAGGGATAAATAAGTAAAGATGTCCTTCCAGTAATCTCTTGCAGGAGCATTCATTGAAATCAGGATTGGGGCAGATTTTTGGCGAATATATTTTCTTGGGGTCATAGGCTACTAAAATATTGAGTGCTTCTGCTAAATTCCTGAATTTTTTCATTTTGCTGCTTTTAATTTGTTATGAATTTATAAAGATATATGGATTTGGAAATATATTTAGGTTTTGTTGTAATTTTTTTTAAAAAAAGTTTTCAGAGGTTATTGGAAGAGAATGGGTATGATTTCTGTTAAATGCAATTGAAAAAGGTAAACTTACTCATCAATTATTTCATGGTAAAACTTATCATATTCCGCAGAAAATTCAAGGCAAATAGATTTATAATAAGAATTAAGCCTTTTGAATTGTTCTTTTCCAACACCCATGTATAAATAGTCAAGAAGAGTATCTAATATCCATTCAATTCTTTTAGGAGATCTTTCTTGGTTGTTAATTATTGAATTGATTTCATGTTCCAATAATGGAACATTAGATTTCATGATATCTCTTAATTTCTGAGTCATTTGTATTATATCATCAATCATATTTTTATTATGGCTCTCAAAGTTAAAAAGATTTGCCTTTTTTTTGTGCCATCCAATAGATGGAGAAAAACTTACCCTCTACAATCTTTAATCTTTTATGTAGTGGGTAAGAGATTATATGCCCTAAAATCTTACGAAAAGGAAGAATGTCCTTCCTGTAAGAGAATGCTTGATGAAAAATACAGGGGCAATTCTGAAGGGAGAGAGCTCTCAAGACGCTACTTCAAATGGCTGAAAAATTCAATCTAACAACCATTTCCAAACTGGTTTAATGATTATCCTCTTATTCTTAATCACTAGCTCATCTTCTTGATTATAAGTCAAGATGAAACCCACATTAAGCTTAAACTCTTCCAAAGCATCAACTAATCCATTTATCTCTCTATCTTTATTTTCTTCATGCAAATCAAAACAGACCTGTATTGCCTTAGTAATCTTATCTTTTTCTTTAACTACGAAATCACATTCATTTTTGTCGTGAAAATAAAATATTTCCTTGAATTTTCTTCTCAAACCCAAGAATACCTTGTTTTCAAGCATTTTGCCTTTGTCCTTTGAAAAAGAAGCTGAGTTATTATATGAGAATCCATTGTCTATTGAATATGCTTTTTTAGGATTTACCTGTTGTTTTTTGTAGGAATAACTGAACAAAGGAATTGTGAATATCAAATAGGCATTTTCGAAATATGATATATAATCAATTACACTCTGTACAGACTTAATACTAAACATATTCTTTATCGAATTATATGAAAACTCTTTGCCAACATTACTGATAAGGTATATGGCTATTTTCTTTAGCATATCAGTATTTTTAATTCCGAACCTTATTGCAATATCTCTCATTACAACATCAGAAAGGAGTTCGTGCAGAATGGGTGGCTCTTCCTTTTTCAAATATTCCGGGAATCCTCCCTTCTCCAAATATTCTCCAAAAGATTTTTCTGAAGGCTCCTCTTTCTTAATATCAAGAAATTCCTTGAATGAAAATGGGAACATCTCAACCTGAAGATGCCTCCCAGTAAGCTTCGTACCAAGTTCCCGGCTCAATAATGAAGCATTGGAACCAGTTATAACAACCTTTTCTTTTTTATCCACCAAATATCTTACAAATCTTTCCCAACCATCAACATTCTGAATTTCATCAAAGAAATAAATGCCACCTCGACCATAAAGTTCTTGCATTATTTGTTCTATTTTATTAAAGTCAGAAAACTCAAAATCTGCCAATCTAGGATCCTCAAGATTAAGGTAATATCCTTTTTTCTTCTTCTTAAGCAATTGGTTTAGAAATGTGCTTTTACCACATCTTCTTATTCCAGTAATCAATAATGCAAAAGATTCTATTATCTTAATGCTTTTATCTCTAGGTGTGCCCAAGCCCATATTATCAATATAGTCTCTTTGCTTGGTTATTACTTCCTTTAATACTTCTTTCTGAATCATGAAAAATACTAATGTGTTAAATTATTTAAATGTTTCTATTCTCAATAGAAACTATCTTCTATTCTCAATAGAAAGAATTTATTGCTTTAAATACCTCTTATGTCTATAACCCAAGTTTGACAGTTTGCTGATTATTAAACACAGGATTTCTATTTGACAGTTAGCTATTTTTTAATAAAAAACATGATTTTTCTAGGTAATTACTCCCCTTTTTAGGCAAATTAGTTCATTTATCCAGTCAAAATTAGAATAAATTCTTCTTTTGTAGGCATTTTTCAGCTTTTCAATCGTAACTGTCAAATTCATACCCTTGATTTTTAGAGAAAAATCCCAAAACTAACCAGTTATCTCCCCTTTCTGTTCCTTTAACTTGCTTCTATCCCTGCTCTGTATATAGTGCTATAAACTGTCAAATTCACATAGTAATAATGTGTGAAAAAAAATTCGCCCTATCAGTAACAGGTGCTGTAGTGCTCAAATTTTGAAGAATTAGCATCCAGCAAACTGTCAAATTCGATGAGGCAAAAAAGGTAAAAAAATTCAAAAAACCTAAATGTCAAACTTGGGCTATAAATAACTAGACATAATGGATGTTATGTCTAATTCAGAATTCGGGCTAAAAGATAGAAACCGAAAGATTTACTTTTTGTCTAATTTATCTTCTAAGTTTCCAAATGCACTCACAAAAAAACCTTTGCCAAGAACATTATTGAAGA
>JAYEMU010000141.1:0-7201 GCA_034718475.1 Nanobdellota archaeon | reverse complement strand
AATAAAAAATGGAACAAATGTCACATCAAATGATGGGTTATGATAGGACTAGTACAATGTTTAGTCCTGACGGAAGATTATTGCAAGTTGAATATGCAAAAGAAGCAGTAAAACAAGGCTCAACAGCCATAGGCATGGTCTGCAAAGACGGAGTATTGCTTATTGCTGACAAAAGAATCTTTGATAAGCTGATTGTACCGCATGCTGTGGAGAAGATATTTCAAGTTGATGAACATATTGCTGCTACTGCTACTGGTTTTGTAATGGATGGCAGGGTTTTAATTGAAAAAGCCCAAGTTATGGTTCAGCAGCATAAAGTAACTTATGGTGTCCCTATGGATCTGCCAATTTTAGTAAAGGAAATCTGCAACATCAAACAATTTTATACGCAATATGGGGGGGCAAGGCCTTTTGGCGTATCAATATTATTTGCAGGAGTAGATGAAAAACCTCTTCTTTTCATAACTGACCCTACTGGGATTTATTTCGAGTTTAAAGCAACTGCTGTAGGTGAATATGAAAATGAAATCAAAAATCTTCTTAATAATCAATATAAGGAAACATTGACTATTGATGAAGGCATTAAAGTTTGCATGAAAATTCTTAAAAAAGTCATGGGAAAAGAATTTGATGTCAGAAGAATTGATGGTGCATCTATAAAGACAAGTGAAAAGAAATTTAAAAGGGTTGACCGTAAAAAATTAAAGGTTTAGAAGAAAATGATAAATGTTAATGAAGCAGTAATTGCAAGATACAGCAAACATGGCAAAACTTTTGAAATATTAGTAGATTGTGATAAGGCATTAGACTTCAAGGAAGGGAAAAATGTTCCATTGGAAGAAGTTTTGGCTACCACTTCTATTTTTTCAGATGTTAAGCAAGATGAAAAGCCTACAAATGATGATTTAAATCATGTATTTGGCACACTTGAACCAGAAGAGATTGCTAAAAAAATAATTAAAGAAGGAGAAATACAAATTACCACTGAGCACAAGCATAAGCTTCGTGAAGAAAAAAGGAAACAAATAATAAATATAATTCATCGAAATGCAATCAATCCGCAAACAGGGCATCCGCATCCGCCCCAAAGAATAGAATCTGTAATGGCTGAAGCCCAAATTAAAATTGATGAATTCAAACCTGCAAACCTGCAGGTGCAAGCCATTGTGAAATCTTTGGCTGCATATCTTCCAATTAAATTTGAGATATGGGAAGTTGCTGTAAAGATGCCTTCAAATTATGCTGCAAAATCTTATCATATCTTAAAGGAATTTGGCAAATTATTAAAAGATGAATGGCAGGATAACGGTTCATTAATAGCTGTTGTGGAATTGCCTGCCGGACTTCAGGAAGAATTTGAAAATTCAATATATAAACTTTCCCAAGGGGAAGCAGAAATAAAAGTCGTAAATAAGAGGTAAAAACTTAATAGTAACGGAGGATAAAATGGGAGAAATAAAAATTAAAGATAAAGAAATTGTAACGCCCGGAGAAATATTAGCTTCAGGTATGGATTTTATCCCTTTGGATGGTGCATTCAGAGAGGGGGATAAAGTTATCGCTTCCCAAGTTGGATTAGCGATTATAAACAATCGATTAATAAAAGTTATTCCATTTAGCGGTGGTTTCAACCCAAAAAATGGAGACACTGTTATAGGATATGTAAAGGATTTTAGTTTTGTTAATTGGTTTATAGATGTAGGATATGCTTATGATGGAGTTTTGTCCATCAAAGATGCAAGCTCTGATTATATTGAGCGTGGAGCCGATCTTTCAAATTATTTTGATGTCGGAGACATTGTCTTGGCAAAAATAACAAAAGTTGATACTGCAATGAATATTGACTTAACAATGAAAGGGCCAGGCCTAAGAAAATTGACATTTGGCAATGTTATTGAAATCTCTGCTCAAAAGATACCAAGAGTGGTAGGCAAACATGGTAGCATGATTTCCTTAATAAAAGAAAAAACTGGCTGCCAGATTATTGCTTCACAGAATGGAAGGATTTGGATTAACCACAAAGATCCTGCCAATTTATTGCTAGCAACAAAAGCAATAAAACTAATTGGGGAACAATCACACATGAGCGGATTAACTGAAAAAGTAAATACTTTTTTGACTAAGGGGGAAAGAAAATGAGTTATAGTAAAAGAATCAGTGGAAGAAAATTTGATGAAGCAAGGCCAATGAGCGCAAAGGTAGGCATAGTGAAAAATGCTACAGGCTCAGCCATGTTTGAAATCGGGAAAACACGTGCAATAGCTGCAGTTTATGGGCCAAGGGAACTTCATCCCAAACATTTGCAGGAACCAAAAAGAGGACGCTTAAGATGCAACTATAATATGATGGCATTCTCAGGATCTGGAAATAGGGTAAGGCCTGGACCAAACAGAAGATCTAAAGAAATAAGCATGGTTACTGAAAAAGCATTGGCTCCAGTTTTGGACCTATCACACTTTCCAAAAACTGTTTTGGATGTTTTTATTGAACTTGTTCAAACTGATGCCGGTACAAGATGTGCAGGGATTTGTGCAGCTTCAATGGCTCTTGCAGATGCAGGGGTTAAGATGAAAGATCTTGTTTGTGCTATTTCAGTTGGAGTTGTTGGAGGCAAGCCATTGGTTGATTTGGATTATGAAGAAGAGGCTTATGAAAATGGATCAGTTGATATCCCTATTGCCATGACTCCAAGAGACGGTAAAATTACCTTATTGCAATTGGATGGAGATATTGCTAAAACAGATCTTTTTAAGGCCTTGGATATGGCAAAAGAAGCTTGTGCTAAAATCTATGAGATCCAGAAAAAGGCACTTAAGGAAAAGTATACGGGGGAATCAAAATGAAAGTTAAATATATAGAAGAATTAGCTAAAAAAGGGATTAGAGTCGATGGGAGAAAGCTTGATGAATATAGGAAACCAATTGAAGTTGAATATGGGATTTCCAGCAGGAGTGCAGAAGGCTCAGCAAGAGTTAAAATGGGGGATACTGAAGTTGTTGCAGGAGTGAAAATTGATGTTGGAGAACCTTACCCAGATAAGCTTGATGAAGGCACCATTATGGTTAATGTTGAATTATTGCCTTTTTCTTCACCAAAGTTTGAAAGCGGACCACCAGGAATAAAAGCTATTGAATTGGCAAGAGTTGTTGATAGGGCAATCCGAGAATCTGGGGCTTTAGATTTTAAAAAGCTTTGTATCAAAAAAGGAGAAAAAATTTGGCTAGTTATGATTGACATATACCCAATCAATGCTGCAGGAAACCTTTTTGATGCTTGCTCTTTGGCAGCTTTAGCCGCTTTAAAGGACGCAAAGTTCCCAGAATTGGTTAATGGCGAGATAGATTACAAAAAAAGAAGTAAAAAAAGTCTGCCACTAAAGAAATTACCATTAGAATGCACAGTCTATAAAATAAAAGATAAACTTTTTATAGATCCAATAGCAGAAGAGGAAGAAGCTGTTACTGCAAGATTGACTGTTGGTGTTATGGATAATGGGAATGTTTGCGCCATGCAAAAAGGCGGAGAAGAAGAATTAGATCTTGAGACTATCAAAAAAATGATTGAATTGGCAATCGAAAAAACCGCTAAACTAAGGGAGGCATTATAGATGGTCAATTATACAAAATTTGAAAAAGCAAGAATCTTGGGTGCAAGAGCTTTACAGATTGCAATGGGGGCTCCATTATTGTTAAAATTCAAGAAAGCAGAACTAGAGGCTATAAATTATAGCCCTGTTGACATCGCTAAATTGGAAATGGAAAAAGGCGTAATTCCAATAACAATAAAAAGGCCATTGCCTATCAAAACAACTAAAAAAGAAGATAAGCAAGCTTCTTAATTTTTTTCTTTTTATTAAATTCTAGCCCACAAATTATTTATACTTTTAGAACTATTCTTTAATTATGAAAATCAAGCATATAAGGGCTGATATAATAAAAAATTCTCGGAACAACCCGGCAATCCAAGTAACAATAAATAAAAAATATAAATCTTCAGCTCCCTCTGGAGCTTCAACAGGCTCAAATGAAGTCCCATCCTTCTCTAATAAGGGAATAAATTTTGCCAAGGATTTCATTAATAATTATCAAGATTTTAAAATGATGGAATTTGAAGAATTTCAGGATCTGGGATGCCTTGATACTTTAATAAAAACAATCGGCGGCAATCCAATAATTGCCTTGCAATTTGCAATACTTAAAGCTATGGCTGACAACAATGTCTGGGAGTTCTTAAATCCTAAAGCTAAAAAACTTCCAAGGCCTGTGGGAAATGTTATTGGAGGCGGTGCCCATACAGCACAATCATCGAATGATATCCAGGAATTTCTGCTTATCCCAAATTCAAAATCATTTTATGAAAATGCTTTTGTTAATAATTTTCTGCATAAAAAGATCAAGAGCCAAATCAAAGCATCCTGCAAAACTGATGAAGGTGCATGGGTTACCAATTTAAGCAATATTGAAGTTCTGGAATTTCTTTATAACTATCTTTCTGATAAAGATAATACTTTGGGTATTAATGTAGATTTGGGGTTGGATGTTGCTGCAACTTCTTTTTTTTCAAGAAAAAAATACCTCTATAAAAATTTTTCAAAACATGTCAAAAAAAGAAATTTAAATCGACTGCAGCAAATTAATTTTATGAATGAAATAATTCAAAAATACAATTTAAAATATCTTGAAGACCCTTTGGAAGAAAATGATTTTAGGGGTTTTGCGCAACTTAATAAAAAAGCTTGGATTTGCGGTGATGACTTAATAACAACAAATATTGAAAGGTTGAAAATGGCAATAAAATCTAATTCTGTCAATTGCATAATAATCAAGCCCAATCAAATAGGATCTATTATTAAAACTAAACAAGTAGTGGATTTTGCACATAATAATAATATCAAAACCATAATCTCTCATAGGTCTGGTGAGACAATGGATGCCACCATCTCACATTTGGCTGTTGCCTGGAAAATCCCTTTTCTTAAATGCGGCATATCCGGCAAAGAAAGACAAGCTAAATTGAATGAGGTAGTTAAAATTGAGAAACAAATTTAACCTTAATAATTCTTGACAAAATAAAAAGCAAATAATATTAAAAAATTAAAATCCCATAACCTCTTAAAAAATAGGTTAAGCTTATTCTTATTGGGAATATTTTTAATTTTACGAAAGCGTGAGTGGGAAAGCCCACGAACTTCAGTCGTTGGAGTATGTCAGCTTTAGTCTTAGCTCAAGAACAAACTTATTCTGGATTTGACAGATTTGCACTTAACCCCCACGATGATTCAGAAAATGATAAAGATGGATTTGTTCCAATAACTGGAAGCGTGATAAGTTTTGGGAATAAAGAATCATTTTTTGTAAGAATTCTTAAAAAAATCTTTTAAAGATGAAAAATGTAATTTTTAAGTATATTTTTAAATTTTGTGCAATTTGATGATTTAAAAAGTATTTTCTGACTTCAAATCCATTATGACCATAAACCGCAAGGTTTATAAATGCCCTAAGTTTTCGATAACTTTATGACAGAAGATTTTATTATCCCACTAGAAAATTACCTTAAAGTAGGGCTTCATATAGGAACAAAATTCCGAACTAAATATATGGCACCTTTTATTTTTAAAATAAGAAATGATGGATTGGCTGTTTTGGATGTTAAAAAAATAGATGAAAGAATTGATATTGCTGCTAATTTTTTATCACGATTTGATCCCCATGAGATTTTGGTTCTCTGCCGGAGAGAGAATGGATGGGATGCTGCAAAACTATTTGCCAAAAAAACAGGCATAAATGTGATTGCAGGGAGGTATAGGCCAGGGCTTCTTACCAATTCCAATCTTGAAGATTTTTTGAATAATATTAAGGTCATTTTTGTTGTTGACCCCTGGCCAGATAAGAATGCAATCAGGGATGCATATTCAGTAGGCATACCAATCATTGCCCTTTGTGACACAAATAATGAATCTAATTATATTGATCTTGTCGTTCCTTGCAATAACAAAGGAAAAAAATCTTTGGCTTTAATATTTTGGGTTTTAACCAAAGAATATCTTAAAAGACGCGGTCATCTAAAAAAAGATGAAGATTTTAAATTGACTTTAGAAGATTTTTCCCCAAATTAATCAAAGATTTTAAATTAAAAAAGTTTAAATATTATTTTAATTTTCTATTTAATAAAATGACACATTGTAATCGCTGTGATACAGAATTCAATAATTATTTTAATAATATACATTGGTGCCCGAATTGTGGAAAACAATTTGTAATTGATGAAAATTTAGGGGAAAATCAAAGTAATTCTTTAATTTTTTGAGCATAATTATTTATTATTTTTTCTTTAGGCCTATTATATTTATGTTCAGGATAAATTGAAAAAAGCTTATCATTATACTCCCTAGGAAAAATATGAATATGCATATGCAAAATTGACTGGCCAGCACACTTGCCATTACATTGATAAATATCTATTCCATGGGGATTGAATAGCTTTTTTACTATTTTTGCAATTTTTGTTGTAACTTGAAATAACTTGCCAGCCAATTTATCATCTATTTCCAGAATAGAAACAATATGATTATTTGGCACAACTAGAATATGCCCTGGATGGGGCTGTATCCTATCCATAAATGCAGTAACTAAATCATCTTGATATATAATGCTTTTAGATTGCTTATTCTTGCCATTTATTATTTTACAGAAAATACATTCTTGCATAAACTAATATTATCCAATTTAACCTTAAATAATTTATGGTTTTCTAGTATGTAATAAGTCAGGTAAAAAATTGCCAATTGATATTAATCATTGATTAGATAATTTGTTAGAATACTTAAAATATTTAATCATTTTCAAAGTAGACTTATTACTTACGTTTTCTATATTTAAACATTATAAAAACAAAGAAAAATAATCCTATCAAAATAGTTATTATAAAGCTTAAAATCCCATAAACTTTGCCATACTTAATAAAAAAATTTGCAATAAATAAAGATAATAAAAATATTAAAATTGAAGAAAGTAGAGAAATAATAAAATTCTGCTTATTTTTATTCATGTTTGAACTCCAATCTGCAAATCAATCCTTTATGATCAGACCAAGGGAAATCAAAAGCCCTATAATCTTTAATCTCAACATTACTTGAACTTAATATGTGGTCCAAATCCCATTTGGGATTATATGAAGGAAAAGTTTTTGGATTTTTAGTTGG
>JAYEMU010000140.1:0-7259 GCA_034718475.1 Nanobdellota archaeon | reverse complement strand
ATAACAGAAGGCACTTGCCTGTATGAGCAGGCCCTTGCCTGAACTTTTTTAAAATGAAAAAAATTTTATTTTTTCTTTCATTGTTTTAAATACTGCTTAAAGATGATTATTCCTTCATCAGGATTATTATCGCATAGGCGCAATGTATTAGTTAGTAGCCGTCTCATCATTAGATCATAGCCTGCAGCTTCTACTGCCTCTTCTCCAAGTGCGTTGCAATACAGGATATCCCCTCTATAATTGATATTCCTTAGCAGTCGGCAATCATACCAATCACTGCTTTTTTTCTGGCACCATTTTCGGTTACTCAATTCCAGCAGCTTATTAGTGTAGGGATTTTCTTCAGCTTTTTTTGCACTTTTGCAAATTCAGCCTTGCAATTTTTTGCGTCTATATTTTCTGATTTTTTTTCATCACAGCCTGCCAAGGAAGTTGCGCCTAAAACTAAAGCTGCTAATCCGCTAATTATTTTTCCTTTCATTTTTTAAACCTCTTATGAATTTTAGAAGTTTGTATATTAATTCTCTTTATAAAATTTATGGAAAAAGCTTAATTTTAATAGTTCTTTGCTGCTTGTTCTTCATCATTGTAAACATGAATATCCTTTTCATATTCTATATTCTCAATAGCAATATACTTACTTCCAACAATTGCTGTATGTAATGAACAGCGCAATTCCCATAATTCTATGTTTTTAGAAACATCCAGTAGCCTATATCCTCTTTTATCATATTTTAATTTATTGAATCTTTTAAAAAAATATATTTTTTCTTTATCAAGCACTTTTCAAAATATTAATTTTGTTTTGCATTTTTTAATGAAATTTTAAAAAGAAAAATTGTTTATTAATTTTGCTTTTAATTTTAGGAAATGTTTTTTGGGATTTGGAAAAAAAAAGAAAATAACCTTAAGGGAGTTTCCTATCATGTTTTATCCAATATGCTTTATGCTTTTTAAATTTGGTAGCATTCAATGCCCCAGAATAGCGCCTTTGTGCTATCTTTAATGTATATTCAGAGCAATCTGGTTGATTATAAGACATCCATCTTAGCATTTTTCTTGTTTTTGGATTCAGGGTTTTTGGATTCAGGCATTCATAATTGCAGTCATGATCAGTTATTTGATCTATTTTGCCATCATTAAAAAAATCAGTTATGGTTATGCCCTTTGCATTTTCATTCCCTTCCTTATATGTTGCTGATGTCCACAATTCCCCTAATGTTTCAACATAGATTTTCTGAACCTGATTCTTCCCCTTTGGTAATGCAGTAAAAAGTTTAAAACCAAATCCACCAATCGTAAGTTCATATTTTATATTTTGTTGCAAAGGGTGGTTCTTATCTTTTTTTATTGCCCTTAAAGATTTAGTCTCAGTGGTATGCACTGAATTGCCAACTGTACTTCGGCAGCCCATAAGCCCGACAATTGCTCCCAAGGCCGCTGTTCCTATAATTGTTCTTAGTTTCATTTTTTATTCCTCCTTAATTTTAGAAGTTTGTATATTAATTCTCTTTATAAAATTTATGGAAAAAGTTTTCAAATTTGAAAAAAACTTTTGAATATAATATTCACAAAACCTAAGCAACAGCTTTCCCATTGACTTTCGTGATAACCTTGTCAACAACAATTCCCATAAGCCCTAAAAATACAGCAGCAATTAAAATATATTTCCAGTCTTCAAGAGCCAATGGCAGAACCTTGAAGTAATAAGCCAAAGGCGTATAAAGCACTATTGCCTGCAATAGGATTGAGATTATTACAGAGCCAATCAAAAACTTATTTTTCAGGATCCTGTCAACAAAATGCGCCCTTATTACATAGACGACAACCATTTCAAGCACCACAATTGTAGAAAATGCCATTGTCTGTGCAAGCATTAAGCCCTTACCAATATACATTTTGAAAATAATTAAGGTTAAGGCAGTTACAAGAGCGCTTAAGATAAGTATCTTAATGCCATACGGCTTTGTTATGATATGCTCATTTGGGTTTCTTGGATTTTGATGCATTACATTATGGCTTGTACGGTCAGCGCTTAAGGCCAATGCAGGCAGTCCGTCAGTAACAAGATTTATCCACAGGATTTGGATTGCAATGAACGGCAGGGGCCATCCGAACAAGGATGCCAAAAAGATTATCATAACTTCTGCTAGATTGCAGGACAATAAAAATCCAATAAACTTTTTTATATTATTATAGACTCCACGCCCCTCCTCAATTGCATTCACTATAGAAGCGAAATTATCATCAACAAGAATCATGTCTGAAGCCTCCTTTGCCACATCTGTGCCGGATATTCCCATGGCGACACCTATGTCTGCTGTCTTTAATGCAGGCGCATCATTAACCCCATCGCCGGTCATTGCAACTATCTGATTCTTCTTTTTCAGTGCATTGATTATCTTAAGCTTGTGGGACGGGTTGACCCTTGCAAAGATATTTACCTCTTCTATAATTTTTGATAGGTCATTGATTTTATCTATTTCAGAGCCTGACAATGCTTTTCCAGTAAGCCCTATCTCCTTGCCGATGGCCTGTGCAGTCCTTTTGTAATCCCCAGTGACCATAACAACCCTTATCCCTGCAGCTTTGCATTTCTTGATTGCATCTTTTACTTCAGGCCTTGGAGGATCAATCATCCCTTGCAGCCCGACAAAGACCAAATCCTTCAGGTCAGAAGAATGGCCCTCCTTGAATGCAAAGCTAAGCACCCTTAATGACGAATCTGAAAAATCATCAAGAACTTCCTTTATCCTTTTAATTTCCTTATTGGTCAGTTTCTTGACTTTGCCGTTGTCATATATGCGGCTGCATTTTTTTAAGATGATATCTGGGGCGCCCTTGATATATGTATATTTATTATTGCTGATTTTATGAAAAGTTGCCATGTATTTTTTTTCAGAGGTAAAGGAGATGCCTCCCATTCTAGGATATTTTTTTGCAAGGATATTTTGGGTTATGCCTGCAATTTTCGCACTGCTAAGCAGGGCTGTTTCAGTTGGGTCTCCATAAGCATTCTTGCCGTCAAGTTCTGCATCATTGCATAATGCGCCAATTTCAAAAAGAAGCCTGTTGGTTTTTATCCCGTCATTGTCCTGTATGTCAAAGACATTGCGATTGGCATAAATTTTTCTGACCGCCATCTGATTTAATGTTAATGTCCCTGTCTTGTCAGTGCAGATTACAGTTGTGCTTCCCAAAGTTTCGACAGATGGCAATTTTCTTATCAGTGAATTGCGCTTTGTCATCTTCTGGATGGCTATTGCCAGGGAAATCGTGACAACTGCCGGCAATCCTTCAGGAATTGCAGCAACAGCTAATGCAACTGAAGTTATGAGCATCTCCATAAAATCCGTGCCTTGAATTAATCCAAGGGCCAAAACTATAAAAGCGATAATTATTGTGCCGTAAATAAAATACTTCCCCAGATCCTTCAATCTTTTTTGCAGGGGAGTAATGCCCTCTTCGATTTTTTCAATCATGCCGGCAATTTTTCCTATTTCGCTTTTCATGCCAGTTGCTGCAACTATTGCTTTGGCCTTGCCCGCAACAACAATTGTTCCAGAATAAGCCATGTTCTTTCTTTCTGCCAAAGCTGTTTGGGGCTTAAGAATGCTTATTGATTTCATAATGGGGGTTGATTCCCCTGTCAAGGAAGATTCTTGGGTTTGAAGGCTGTTATTTTCAATTATCCTTGAATCTGCAGGGACAATATCGCCTTCGCTTAATATGATTATGTCTCCTGGTACGAGATAATCGGCAATAATCTGCTTTTCTTTGCCATCCCTTAGCACTTTTGCTTTTAATGCTGTAAGCTTTTTTAGTGCTTCAATTGCTTTTTCAGACTTATATTCCTGTATAAAGCCCAAAATTGCATTCCCGATTAGGATGATTGCGATAATGACTGCATCTATATTGTGCTTAAGGATAAGAGAGATGATTACTGCAGCAATCAGGATCCATATTATTACGCTTTTGAACTGGCTTAGGAAAATGTTGCATGGAGAAATTTTCTTTTTTCGTTTTAGCTGATTATAGCCGAAACGCTTTAATCTAAAATGTGCTTCTTTTTTATTTAAGCCAGATTCTTTTGATTTTAATTTTTTTATAACTTTTTGTGTTGGCAAAGAATGATAATCTGCTTTCATAAAGAATAAGAGGAGTTAATTATATTTATAGTTTTAGTGTAGGATTTCCTCTGGCAATAGTATAATTCTTGCTTTTCTATCATCACAGCCAGTTGCCAGATATTTTCCGTCAGGGCTGAAGCTAACTCCCAAAATCCATTTAGGATGTTCAAATTCAATCAATTCTGTTGATGAATTATTCTTGTAATCCACCTCTAAAATCCTTGCTTTTTTATCAAGACAGCCAGTTGCCAGATATTTTCCGTCAGGGCTGAAGCTTACTCCATAAACCGCATTAGGATGTTCAAGTTCAATCAATTTTCTTAATTTTTTTTTCTTGTAATCCACTCCTAAAATCCTTGCTTTTTTACCACAGCCAGTTGCCAGATATTTTCCATCAGGGCTGAAGCTTACTCCCAAAACCCAATCAGGATGTTCAAGTTCAATCAATTTTCTTAATTTTTTTTTCTTGTAATCCACCTCTAAAATTCTTGCTTTTTTATCCCCACCGCCAGTTGCCAGATATCTTCCATCAGGGCTGAAGCTTACTCCCCAAACCCAATCAGGATGTTTAAGCCCCATCAATTTTCTTAATTTTTTCTTATTGTAATCCACCTCTAAAATCCTTGCTTTTCTATCATAACAGCCAGTTGCCAGATATCTTCCATTAGAACTGAAGCTTGCTCCCAAAACAGAATTAGGATGTTCAAGTTCAATCAATTCTGTTAATTTTTTCTTATTGTAATCCTCCCCTAAAATTCTTGCTTTTTTATCACTACAGCCAGTTGCCAGATATTTACCATCAGGCCTGAAACTTACTCCCCTAACCCAACCAGGATGTTCAAGTTCAAACCCCCTAACCTCTCTTTCAGAACCATCCATTATTAATTTAACATTTTCAAGTATAGGAACGTTTAATTTTCTCAACCTTTCAACAACATCTTCCAAGTCAGGCTTAATATGCCTAAGCACTGCCCTTCCAGGACTAAACCCTTCAGATGTAAGGATTTCAAGAACGAATTCAAAATTTTTATCATTCTTATTAAAAATGCTTTTAGCTTCTTCATAAGCTTCAAAACAGCGCCTATAATTCTCTAGGGGGTCGAACGGGGCTTTCATCTTGCTTTCATCTCCTGTAAGATTTCCTCTGGCAATAGTATAACTCTTGCTTTATTATCACAACCAGTTGCCAGATATTGTCCATCAGGGCTGAAGCTAACTCCATAAACAGAACCATGATGTTCAAAGTTCACCAATTCTGTTAATGATTTTTTCTTGTAATCCACCTCTAAAATCCTTGCTTTATTATCCCCGCCGCCAGTTGCCAGATATCTTCCATCAGGGCTGAAGCTTACTCCCCAAACCCACTTAGGATGTTTAAGTTCAATCAATTCTGTTAATGCTTTTTTCTTGTAATCCACCTCTAAAATCCTTGCTTTTCTATCCCCACCGCCAGTTGCCAGATATTGTCCGTCAGGGCTGAAGCTAACTCCCCAAACCCAATCAGGATGTTTAAGCCCCATCAATTTTCTTAATTTTTTCTTCTTGTAATCCACTTCTAAAATCCTTGCTTTTCTATCATCACAGCCAGTTGCCAGATATCTTCCGTCAGGGCTGAAGCTAACTCCCAAACCCCAATCAGGATGTTCAAGTTCAATCAATTTTGTTAATGAATTATTCTTGTAATCCACCTCTAAAATCCTTGCTTTTCTATCCCCACCGCCAGTTGCCAGATATCTTCCGTCAGAGCTGAAGCTTACTCCATAAACTCCATAAGGATGTTTAAGTTCAATCAATTCTGTTAATTCTTTCTTATTATAATCTACTTCTAAAATCCTTACTTTTCTACCACAACCTGTTGCCAGATATTTTCCATCAGGGCTGAAACTTACTCCCCTAACCCAATCAGGATGTTCAAGTTCAAACCCCCTAACCTCTCTTTCAGAACTATCAATTATTAATTTAACATTTTCAAGTATAGGAACTTTTAATATTCTCAACCTTTCAACAACATCTTCCAAGTCAGGCTTAATATGCCTAAGCACTGCCCTTCCAGGACTAAAGCCTTCAGATGTAAGGACTTCAAGAACTGATTCATAATTTTTATCATTCTTATTAGAAATGCTTTTAGCTTCTTCATAAGCTTCAAAGCAGCGCCTACAATTCTCTAGGGGGTCGAACGGAGCTTTCATCTTGCTTTCATCCCCTGTAAGATTTCCTCTGGCAATAGTATGATTCTTGCTTTATTATCCCCACAGCCAGTTGCCAGATATCTTCCGTCAGGGCTGAAGCTTGCTCCCCGAACCCATTTAGGATGTTTAAGTTCAATCAATTTTCTTAATTTTTTCTTCTTGTAATCCACTTCTAAAATCCTTGCTTTTCTATCAAGACAGCCAGTTGCCAGATATCTTCCATCTGGACTGAAGCTTACTCCCCAAACCCAACTAGGATATTCAAGTTCAATCAATTCTCTTAATTCTTTCTTATTGTAATCCACCTCTAAAATCCTTGCTTTTCCATCATCACAGCTAGTTGCCAGATATTGTCCGTCAGGGCTGAAGCTAACTCCCCTAACCCAATCAGGATGTCTAAATTCAATCAATTTTCTTAATTTTTTCTTCTTGTAATCCACTTCTAAAATCCTTGCTTTATTATCCCCACAGCCAGTTGCCAGATATTTTCCATCAGGGCTGAAGCTTACTCCCCAAAGCCAATCAAGATGTCTAAATTCAATCAATTTTCTTAATTTTTTTTTCTTGTAATCCACCTCTAAAATCCTTCCTTTTCTATCCCAACAGCTAGTTGCCAGATATTTTCCATCAGGGCTGAAGCTTACTCCCCAAAGCCAATCAGGATGTTCAAATTCAATCAATTCTCTTAATTTTTTCTTATTATAATCCACCCCTAAAATTCTTGTTCTTTTATCCTCACAGCCAGTTGCCAGATATCTTCCGTCAGGCCTGAAGCTTACTCCCCTAACCCTACCAGGATGTTCAAGTTCAAATCCCCTAACCTCTCTTTCAGAACTATCAATTATTAATTTAACATTTTCAAGTATAGGAACTTTTAATATTCTCAACCTTTCAACAACATCTTCCAAGTCAGGCTTAATATGCCTAAGCACTGCCCTTC
>JAYEMU010000139.1:0-7296 GCA_034718475.1 Nanobdellota archaeon | reverse complement strand
TTTTTAATTTAGACCAATGTTCTTTGCCCACTATATATCCAATACAATTTTTTGAGCCGCATCTGCAGATGTGCTCTTTGAAGTTATTTATATCATAGCCATAATCATAAGATATCTCTTCTCCAGGGGTGTGGGACAGAAAAGAATTTTCCGTTAGGGTTTCTAAAATACTAAACAAACCCACAGTTTAGGAATTTAATTTTCATTTTTTAATTTTAACCCCATAAAAATCCATATAATTTATCCCTTTTATCAAGGGAAAGCTGAAGATTAATCTTTTTCTTCTAATATTATAAAGATAGAAAAGCATATTTACTTTTCTGTCCTATTATTTTTATGAAATTAATCATTTTTCTAGCGAAAATATATACCTAAGGGTAAGAATGGTTTAATTCTGTCCCACAGCCACATTTTGCGATAAATTTAAATATTTTCAAAAAGATAACTATTTTATAAAAGAGAAATGCCATGGAATTAAATAATCATAGATTTACAAAATTATTTTTCATTGCCCTTTTTGCATTATTGGTTTATATCTCCTATAAAATGATAAGCCCTTATATTGGGTCAATATTACTTTCACTTTTTATAGTATATATCCTTTATCCCATCTATCAAAAAATAAAGCCAAAAATAAAAAATGATGCCCTGTCTTCTTTTTTAATGACATTATTGGTACTAATCTTAATAATTTTGCCTTTAATTTTTATAGGAAATATTTTGATTTCTGAAACTTCAAGCCTCTATAATTCTTTTTATAAGGGGCAATTGCAAACTTCAATGTCCAATTTATTCATTGGACAATTTGATTCTTATATCGCACCTTTGCTGCAAAATGCTGCAAACTATTTAATAAAATTAACATCCTCATTCTTATTATCATTGCCACAAAAAATTTTGGGGATTATTATCTCACTTTTTGTTCTTTATTATTCCTTTAAAAATGGGGAGAAGATTGTTCAAAAAATTAAAGAACTTTTGCCATTGAAAAACAAGAATAAAAAGAAAATTATAGATATGTTTAAGAATACAATGGATGCAACCATTCATGGCACAATTTTATTTGCAATTTTGGAAGGCCTATTTGCAATATTTGGCTATTGGTATTTTGGCTTAAGCACTCCAATATTGTGGGGATTATTAACTGGCATAATAGCCATGCTCCCTGTTATAGGCCCGGCAGCAGTTTATCTCCCGCTTGCAATCTATTTAGCATATAAAGGGAACATTGCTGGCGCCATTGGCTTAGTATTATATTCAGGATTAATCTTAACATTCTTATTAGATATAGTTTTAAAAAATAAGGTCATTGGAAAAAAAGGCAAAATCCACCCAATTATTGTTCTCTTAGGAGTAATTGGAGGCCTACATTTGTTTGGAATGGTGGGAGTTATTATAGGACCTTTCTTATTGTCAGTGACGTTATTATTCATTAAAATAATAGTAGGTGAAAATGCAATTAAAAGTTAAAGACATTAATCTTTCTTCGGGCGGACCTTTAATAGCTGTCCTGAATGAAAAAGATGGAAAGAAGTTTGATCTAAAAGCAAAAGATAGAATAAGGATCCATAAAATTAAATCTGAAACCTGCATAATTGTTGTTGTGGATATCACGGATAAAGGAGTTGAAGAAGGGGAAATTGGATTATTTGACGAGGTTATGCACAAATTTAAGATAGAGCCTGGAACTTCTGTTAATATTACTTATGAGCCTAAACCTCAAGAGATACAGTTTATAAGAAAAAAACTTGATGGATTTAAATTAAATGCATCAGAAATTAAAAAAATAATTAAGGGGGTAGTTGAAAATCGTTTTTCAGATGTAGAACTTACTTATTTTGTGTCCGGCTGCTATTCAAATGGTTTAAACATGAAAGAAACTGTAGCTTTAACTCAAGCAATTGTAGAAACAGGCAAAAGGTTGACTTTTAAGGAAAAACCAATAATTGACAAACATTGTGCTGGTGGAGTCCCAAATAACAGGACAACAATGATTATGATCCCTTTATTGGCTTCTATGGGATTTAAGATGCCTAAAACTAGTTCAAGGGCAATTACTTCCCCTTCTGGCACAGCTGATACAATGGAGGTGCTTGCTCCTGTTGCATTAAGCGAAAAAAGAATAAAGCAAGTAATTAAAAAAACGAATGCATGCATGGTCTGGGGAGGCTCAATGAATCTTGCTGCTGCTGATGATATTCTCATCAAAGTCAGGCATCCTTTAAGATTAGATCCAGAAGGAATGTTATTGGCAAGCATTATGGCAAAGAAAAAAGCAGTTGGCGCTACTCATGTTTTAATTGATCTTCCTTTTGGATATGGTTCAAAATTCCCAACAAAAAAAGATGCCAAAAAGATTGGAAAAAAATTTGAAAGATTAGGCAAGCATTTAAGCATTAAAACCTTAGTTGTTTATACAGATGGTTCACAAACAATTGGGAAAGGTGTTGGCCCGGCTTTAGAAGTGGCAGATGTTATTGAAGTTTTAAATGGGAAAGGGGCAGAAGACTTAAGAAAAAAATCACTTTATTTGACAGAGAAAATATTAAGAATGCTTAATGTTAAAAAACCCGGCTTTAAAGCACAGCATTTCTTGGATTCTGGTAAAGCACTCAAAAAATTTAAAGAAATAATTGTCGCTCAAGGAGGCAAGAAACATTTTGAGATTCCCAAAGCAAAATACCGCTATGATGTGAAAGCCCAAACTTCTGGAACTATTAAATCTATTTATAATAAAGGCATCTCTAAAGTTGCACGTTTGGCAGGCGCACCACAAGATAAAACTGCAGGCTTATACCTCTGGGTCCATAAAAATGCCAAAGTCAAAAAAGGGGATGTGCTTTTCACAATCCATTCAGAAAGTAAAGCTAAATTAGAAAATACATTAATAAATCTAAAAAATTTGGAAACAATAACAATTATCTAAGCAAATCATTAAGAAAGATGCATAAAGAATTTAAATAAGTTATTTTTATATTTTATATGGATGATTTTATGGAAAAATTTAACTGCATGGTTTTGGATTGGAATGAAATTGTAAATACTACCAAAAAAACGTCAGCCAAGATTAAGCAGTCAAATTTTCATCCAGATGTGATTATAGGAATCTCCAGAGGAGGGCTAGTCCCTGCCAGACTTTTTTGCGATTTTTTACATGTAAAATCCTGTTTCAGTTTAAAGGTGGATCATTGGGGATTAACTGCAACCAAAAACGGCGAAGCAAAATTAACACAACCACTAAACATGGATCTAACAGGATTAAATGTCCTGTTGGTAGATGATATAACAGATACAGGACAAAGCCTAGAATTAGCTAAAAACCATTTACAGGAAAAAAATCCAAAATCCTTAAAAACCGCAACCATGTATCATCTGCTTACTGGTTCTGATTACAAACCTGATTTTTATGGTGAGGAAAGAAAATGGTCATGGATGGTATTCCCCTGGAATTATATGGAAGACTTGGTCAATATCCTAAAGAAAATAACAAATAATCTAGGCAAAACCCACGACGAAATAAAAGAAGAATTAAAAGAAAATTTTAATATAATCATAAATAAAAACAAAATTAAAGAAGTTTTATACCACATAGATTACTTGGATAATTTAAAAAAGTGAAAAATTATTTCTTTTTGCGAATTTTATTTTTTCTTTTATAACCTAATGCTTCAAGCTGCATTTTTTCCATCCTTATTTGTATTTTTTCCATTCTTAAAACTGATTGTTCTACTTTAAGAATCTCTTTTTCAAGAAGAAATATCCTCCTCAAAACATACAACATACCTGCAACAGCGCCAAAAGTCAACCATATCAGCATAACTGCCCAATTTTCCATAGACATTTCATATCACCTCACTAATTATTTTAAGTTAAAATACTATAAAAATGTTACTCTTTAAACATCTTTTCAGCTATAGCCCCAAAAGCGGGTCTTGTTAAGAAAACCCCTATAGAAATCCCCGCAATAGTGGTTATTGCAAAACCCCTAATTAATCCTGCTCCTGCATTCCATAAAGGAATAAGCGCTGCGACAGTTGTTGCATAAGCGACAAAAATAATATAAAAAGCACTTTTTAATTTTTTCTTCCAATTTGAAAATTCACTTCTTCCAGTAATAGTCTCATCTATAATAACTATTAAATGATCCACACCCGTACCTATCGCTGCAATAATTCCTGCAATTGCTGGGATATCAAGGTTCCAACCAATCAATGCTGCAAACCCTAAAATAATAATTAATTCAGAAAATATTGTTAAAATCATAGGAATCAATATTTTTATTTTGCGGTATCTTATATAGATTACAACTGCTACACCTAATAATGCAAATAAGCCAGCAATAAGTGAATTTTTAATAAAGCTTTTGCCAAGCAATGGGGAAATAGAATCCAGCTTGACTATCTCCAAATCAAAAGGCAACGAGCCAGTAATTAAAACTGTTTGAAGCTTGTCCATATTCTTAAGGGCACTGTCCAAAGCCGCATCTTTGGTTGCACCAGAGCCTGGACCAGAAATTGCTATATTTGTAGTTTCAGAACCCTTTAAATCAGAACCAACATTAAGGCTATCAACTAATGCACCATCCAAATAAAAATCAATATTTTTCTCAAGAATTTCCCTGCCATCTTCTGTTTCAATAACTGCAATATTTTTGGTGACATTTGCATGCTGTTTGGCTGCATCAGGGCTTAAATGGATTGCAAATTCAAATCTGCACATAAATCCATCACCTACTGAATTACATCCCTTTATCCCGCTGCATGTTCCATCATTACGGCATACAAAAGGAATGTCCTTCTTCCCACCGGTAAAAACCACTTCATCCCCAATTTTTGCTTCGAACCTACCTTGTTGTGCAATGAGATCTTTTACTTCACCTCTTGATGCCCCAGCAATTTCAACCAATACAAATTTTTCTCCACCCCAATCCTCAGCAGACCTTATTCTTAAATCGCTTAATCCATAAACATTAAGCCTATTGCTAAGCACCTTAATTAAATCTGCAATATCGCCATCTGTAATCTTATCCTTGCTTACTGGCTTAAGAAGAACTCTTGTCCCACCTTGCAAGTCTAATCCTTTTTTTATATTACTAGTAGCGGCGTTCTTGACCTTTATCTGCGGCAAACTTTGCGCCAAAAAAGCAACTTCTCCAGTTTCTTTGGTAACAATCTTATAAATATTATTTGGCAAAATCTCTTGTACTTTTTCTTTGAAGTCTGAATAATTATTTAATTCCCTGCCATTGATACTAATTATTTTTTCATCCTGTTCTAAAGGCATATCTGTTTCAATATGCATCACTGTTAAATTTTCATCAACAATAAATCCCAAATCATCCCTAATTTGATATTCAAATTCTTGGGCATCAGTCTTAATGCTTATATTCCTTGGCTGATTTGCCAATATTTCAACTGCCCGTTTAAAATCTGCCAAGGTCTTAATTTCATACCCATTTATACTAGTAATTATTTGACCTGTTGCAAGACCATTCTCAGTTGCAGGCCCTTGTTCAATACTTTTTATTTCTATCCCTTCAGCTCTAGGTGAAGGATTTATGGCTAACAATGATAAAAAAAGTACTGCAATTAAAATCCATACTTTGATTGGAATTTTTTTTAATTTAAACATGCTTCTTCCTCGCATACCATACTAATAAGCCTGCATTCATGCAATATGTTGAAATTATGTCAATAATTAGACCAATAATTATTATCACAAACATTTGTTTTAAAATCAAACTTGAAGTGACTATCAAACTTGCTGTAAGGGCCACAATAGTAGTTAAAGTCATAGTCAAACCTGTTTTTGCACCTTTTAGTAAACGATCTGTGGCATTACCTAAATTTTTGCTTTTAAGAACTTTGGTGGTCAGCAAAATATCGGTATCAATACTGTAACCAATAAGCATCAATAAAGCAGCAATGCCGGCTGTTGATAATTTCATACCAAACAAGTCTAAAATTGCAATTGTTATAACTATATCAGAAAAAGCTGCAAATACTACTGCTACAGATGGGATTAATGATCTAAATGTTATTAGTACAACTAAAGCCATAAATAAAAAAGCCAAAATAATTGCAGTTAGCATCTGCCTATAAAATGATTCCCCCAAACTTGAGCCAACTAACTCAATTGAATAATTTTCATCTGTAAGTTCAAGATTTAATTTCTCTTCTAAAGATGTTTTTAATATGTCTTCATCAGCATCTGTGATCTCAATTAACATTCCAATCTGCTCATCTGTTCCAAATTCAGTGAGGCTCCTTACTGTTAAATCCGATTCTGGAAAATTTTGCTGCAGATAAGATTCCAATTCAGGACATTTTTGTGAAGTAGAAATGGTTGCTGTAATGCCTCCTTTTAATGTAACATCCTTTGCAATAATGTCACCAGTAATCCTATAATTATTTCCAATGACAAAAAGAGCAAGAACTACAAGGAGCAAAGGTATAAAAAATAATTTTTTATAATGCTTATTGTATACTTCTTTAAATATCATTCTTATACAAAGAAAAATATATCCTTTATATATTTTTGCAATATTTAGTTATGGACATAAGTAATTGATAACCAAGTAAAATTATGCCTTTGCCAAAAATTCTCTAAACGTTCTTTTAATTTCTCGATTGTCGAGAAATAATTTGAATTTGTTACATTCTGTCTAGTTATTTTCCAGCAAGTTTCTATTGGATTCAATTCTGGACAATATGGTGGCAAGTATTCTACTTTGATATTTGAGTATTTTGCTAAATATTCCTTAATGACATCTGTTTTATGATAAGATGCATTATCGAAGATGAATACATATTTCTTGTTTTTATCAAGCCCATCAATAAAATCTGATAAAAAAGCCATATAAGTTAAACTATTTTGTCCAACAAAATCTTCACAAAATAATTTGCCATTGTCCTTCAAGGCTCCAAATATAGTTATTTTTTTGTTGCTCCAAAAAAATTTTTCCCGTGGCTTTTGACCTACCAAATACCTCATTTTACGATAAACAGGAACCAACCTAAAGCCTACTTCATCAAAGCATACTAATGTATAACCCAAAAACTCTCCTTCAAGTTTTTTTTAAACTCTTTACGAAATTGAGCAACCTTCTCGGGATTATTTTTTGTATACTTTGATTTTGGAGTAATTAGAGAAAAACCAATTTTATGAAAAATACGCCTTGCATGCCTTAATGAAATTGGCTTTTTAATTTCCTTTCTTATTATATTCCGTAATTCCTTAGAAGTGCAACTGGAATATTTCATATTTTGAGATAGCACTTTTTTAACAATTTTTGAT
>JAYEMU010000138.1:0-7442 GCA_034718475.1 Nanobdellota archaeon | reverse complement strand
TGTTGCGAAAAAAGGATTTCGCTATAATAATGTAGGTAAAAAACAAAAGTACCAATGTTGCAAATGTAAAACTTGGTTTGTTGAACCAGATGGTTTTGAACGAATGAGATATAAACCAGAAACAATTGTTCGTGCAATCCATATGCACGAAGATGGAATGTCATTAAGTAAAGTTCAAAATCACCTTTGGCAGCATGATGGAGAAAGAGTTACAAGGTCTACAATAAGTAATTGGACTGCAAAGTATTCTGTTTTTTTAAAATCCGTTAAGTCTAGAAGTAAAACCTACTATTAAAGGCAGGATACATACTAGAGTTTCTGAGTTTTACTTATAAATGAAATATTGAATTTTGATAAATTCAAAAAAAAATTGTAAAAATTGTTGTATTTCTCCCGAATTCAGCCTGAAATATGAAAATTATGATGAAATAACTAATAAAAAGGAAAAATTTAAGGAATTTTTGCAACTATTTCCTCATTAAAATTGGTTTTCTTAATTTATTTATAAATGATTTTCAGAAACTCTAGATACATATGGATGAAAAGTATGTTCATATGAAGAAGGAACTTGGTTACGACCTTAATGCAATTGACCATAAGACCAAATATATTTTAGCCAATTATTTCGTCGAGAAAAGAACTGAAGATGAAGTAGTTAAGTTCTTGAGACAAATAAAAATAACATGCTATAAACAGATTCTTAACCAATACAAAAGAGAGAAGCATAAGAAAGTAAAAGATCGCGATCTCATAACTTTTGTATCTGATGGATTTGAGAACTACAAAAATGCATTCAATAAACTTTTCTACCGCGTTGCAACATTACAATTCGGCGTTCCAATTGCTTGTAAAAAATATTGCCTTGAACATAACAACAATGCAATTGAAAGATATAATGGCGACATCAAAGACAGGATAAAAACAATAAGGCATTTCGGAAGCTTTGGAGGTGCTGGATATTTTCTAGATTTAAGACATATAATACATAACTTTGTAAATCCTCACATGGAATTGAAAGGAAAAACTCCTGCTGAAGAAGCAGAGATACATCTTCCATTAAAACACAACAGATTATTGAGTCTTATAAAATTCAGAGCAAAAATGTAGATGACGAAAACTTGACAGTCACTTATATCCAAAACTTTTTTAAATAGTATTGATTTATATTAGTAGGGATGAATTTCAAATTTAAGACTACTAAGGACATCAATATTTCTAAAAAATTAATAGATCAGATTATTGGCCAGGATGAAGCAGTAAATTTAGTAAAAAAAGTAGCTAATCAAAGAAGAAATCTTTTGTTGATAGGTGATCCAGGAACTGGAAAATCAATGATAGGTCTTGCTTTGGCTGAACTTTTGCCAAAGGAAAAACTTAAAGATATTTTATCTTTTCCAAATCCATCTGATGAAAATGTGCCCCTTATAAAAACAATGCCTAAGGGTATGGGTAAGGATTTTGTTTCAAAAGCAAAAATTCAAGCTATGAGTTCTTTTAAAAATCAGTCAGTAATACTTTTTATTTTTATTCTCATATCAACTTTAGTCCCTTATTATCTTTATTCAAAAAGCATTTTTCCATTTAATTCTCCAATAATATATGCTGCTTCAATGCTTACTTCTGTTATATTAATAATTGGCTTTATGTTATTTTTAAATTTAAGCAAAAAAATGAAAGGGAATATAAAAGTGCAGGTCCCAAAATTATTGATAGATAATGCTGATACAAAAAAAGCCCCTTTTTTAGAGGCTACAGGTGCTCATGCCGGTGCACTATTGGGGGATGTTCTTCATGATCCTCTGCAGAGTGGAGGCCTTGGGACTCCGGCATATCAAAGATTAATTCCTGGGATGATACATAGGGCAAATGGAGGTGTTCTTTTTATAGATGAAGTTGCAACATTGCATCCCCATTCACAGCAGGAATTGCTTTCAGCCATGCAGGAGAAAAAATATCCAATTACAGGCCAGTCAGAAAGATCTTCTGGGGCAATGACGCGGTCAAAGCCTGTACCCTGCGATTTTATTATGGTGGCGGCTGGAAATATGGAGACTATTAAAAAAATGCATCCTGCTTTGCGTTCAAGGGTAAGAGGGTATGGTTATGAAATATATATGAATACCAATATGGATGACAATTCTGAAAATAGGAGAAAATTAGCCAAATTTATTGCACAGGAAGTTAAGAAAGATGGCAAGATCCCCCATTTTGATAAAGGTGCGGTTGAAGCAATTATTGAAGAGGCAAGAAAGATGGCATCTATTAAGGATAAATTAACTGTAAGATTAAGGGAACTAGGTGGTTTAGTAAGGGCTGCTGGGGATTTGGCTTTAGAAGATAAAAAGAAATTTGTTACCAAAGAATATGTGTATAAGGCTAAAATCCTTGCAAGAACTTTAGAAAAACAAATTGCAGATAAATATATTGAAGCAAAAAAACGTTATGAGGTTATAGTTACCAAGGGCAAATTAGTCGGCAGGGTGAATGGTTTAGCAGTAATTGGCAGTGGGGCAGCATATTCTGGAGTTGTTCTTCCGATTGAATCTGAAGTTGCTTTGGGCGGCAAAAAAACAGAATTTGTTGCAACAGGAAAACTTGGTGAAATAGCTAGGGAGGCTGTAAAAAATGTATCTGCAATTATCTTAAAATATTTCGGTGAAGATTTAAAAGAAAAATATGATATTTATACACAGTTTATTCAAACTCAAGAAGGGGTTGAAGGCGATTCTGCTTCAATTGCTGTTGCTACATCCATTATCTCTGCTTTGAAAAACTTGCCTGTAAGGCAAGATACAGCTATGACTGGTTCTTTATCTGTAAGAGGCAAGGTTTTGGCTGTTGGAGGTGTTACTTCCAAAGTTGAGGCTGCGATTGATGCAGGATTAAAAAGAGTGATTATACCCCGGCCGAATGAAGGGGACATTGTGATTAAAAAAGACAAACTCAAAAAAATTCAAGTCATTCCTGTATCCAATATAAAAGAAGTTTTAAAATTGGCTTTGGATTGGAGTGGCAAGGAAAACATTTGGAAGAAATTAGTTGATTATTGATTATTATATTTCATAACATTATTATTTAATACATTTAATTTTATTCCTGCTTCAGCAAAAAGTTTTCTGGTTTCTTGTCCTGCATGATACCGATTTTTGCATACCACTCTTTTTATTCCGGCATTAACTATCATTTTAGCGCAAGTAAAACAAGGCTCAAGCAGGCAATACAAGGTTGCGCCATCTATGGAAATGCCATGTTTGGCAGCCAGAGCAATAGCATTTATTTCTGCATGGGAGGTTCTTTCGCAATGCTGTGAGATTCTTCCATCTTCATGAATCATTTTTTTGATTAAATGTCCAACATCATCGCAATGCGGCAATCCTTTAGGGGCACCAACATATCCAGTTGTTAATATCATTTTATTTTTTACAATAACCACTCCAGTCCTGCCCCTATCGCATGTTCCTCTTTTGGCAACTGCTTCTGCAATTTCCATAAAATATTGATCCCATGTAGGTCTTCGGTATTTTTCCATTTTTAATTTTTACAAAATTTTTGTGTTTAAAACTTTTATGGATGTTGTGAAATACAAAATATATAATTTATTCCAAGAAACCAAAATCCTAGAGTTTATAAATGGAGAATATATTTCTGGGATTCTTTAATTATTTTGAAGAATAAGGTCCACAAAAACAGGCATTATTAAATATAAATTTATTTAAATTATTATCCCAATTAACAACTTAGTATGATAATAGGAATAGTTTCTTTGGCTGGTGCAGGGAAGGATACATTTGCAGATTATCTTGTATTGAAATATGATTTTAGAAAAATAAATACATCAGATGCTATTTCAGAAATTCTCAAAGAAAAGGATTTGGAAGATAATAAAGACAATCGTTCAATTATTGCAGACCAATGGAGAAAAGAGACAGGAAGAATGGACATTGTAACTTTTAAAAGTTTGGAAAAAATAAAAGATCCTAAAAATTTAGTAATAATTGGTTTTAGAAGTTTAGAGGAATCTGAATTGATGAAAAAAATGTTTCCTTCAGCTATTTTAATATCTTTAATAGCAAATCCCAAAATAAGATACTCAAGAAAGCGCATGGGCGATCCTCAAGATAGAGCTGGTTTTTTTGGCAGAGATGAAAGAGACATTAATAAAAAAGGTTTGGCAAAAGTGATAATGTCTGCAGATTATTTTATATTGAATAATTCTTCTTTAGAGGATTTTTATAAAAAAATTGATAAGTTTATGATAGGAATGAAATAAAATGCCTTAGGTAGAGCATGATAGGGATAGCCTTATAGCCCGCGGGGCTTGTCGGATTGTTTGCCCTAAGTTTTGGGAACAAGGCAAAGATTGAAAATCAACCTTAAGAGGTGCCGCAAAAAATAGTCATGGCTTATTTGGAAATAAAGCAGTAAATGCACGTCCAGTTAAGGTAATTCATGTAAAATAAGCAGATGTTTCACCTCCCAAAATAAATCTTGTTTTTAATAGTGTATCAACCCATAATGCCCATTAAACAAAAGATTTAAATTTTAAAACATAGTGCCTAATAGTATGTTTATAAGAATTAAAAAAATAAGGCATAAAAGATATGCTTATCTTGTTAAAAATATTTGGAGCAAAAGAAAGAAGTGTTCAAGACAAAAAGTTATAAAATATTTTGGCCCAGTAATCAAGCCAGAAAGAATTTGCAATGATGAATATTATAATCAAGATATTAAAATTTTGCCCTCTAAAAAAATTTTTAAAGAACTTTTAGAATTAGAATTAATAAATCATGGCTTTAAAAAAAGGGGAAGAAATTTGATTAAAAATGATATAATAATCAATCTTTTTCAAAAGAAAGTAAATCAGGTCCAGGCCCCGATTGTAATAGAGGCAAATGAAGGATTTTTATGTAATTATACATTAACAAAATTATATAATTTTAAAACTAAAACATTTAATCCTAAATTAGAGGGAAAAAGATTAGCCAATACAATTTTACAGGCTGGGATAATCTTAAATGAAGATATATTTGTTTGTCTATTCAATAAACTTTATAAGAAACCTTAACTTAAAAAATAATGATGTTTAAGAAAAAAATAATATCAATGGTCAAGAAAAGGATCAGCAATAAAGATATGGATAATTATATTGAAGAAATAGGCAAACCAGAATTAGGGGATTATGCCTTGCCATGTTTTTTTCTTTCCAAGGAATATAAGGAATCACCAGCCTTAATTGCAAAAAAATTGGCTTCTAAAATAAAGCCTAATAAATATATTGTAAAAATCCAGAATGTAGGTCCTTATTTGAATTTTTTTATCAATAAAGAACTATTTGCTAAAAAAATCCTAACCAAGATAATTACTCAAAAAAAAGGGTATGGTTCAAATAAATCTGGTTTAAATAAAAAAGCATTGATTGAGCATACAAGCATAAACCCCAATGCATCGCCCCACATAGGGAGGGCAAGAAATGCCATGATAGGGGATGTTATTGCGAGGATGTTTAGATTCGAGGGTTATGAAATAAAAGTTCATTATTTTGTTAATGATATTGGAAAGCAGATAGCCATGTTGGTTTTGGGCAGCCAAAATAAAAAAATTTCATTTAAAAAATTATTAAAAATATATGTTGATATTAATAAAAAGATTGAAACAAATCCAGAATTAGAAAAAAAGATTTTTGGATTGCTTAAAAGATTAGAATTGGGTGATGAAAAGGTAAAAAAACAGTTTAAGAAAGTTGTAGATATTTGTATAAAAGGCCAGTCAAAGATTTTTGATAAATTAAAAATTAATTTTGATTTTTATGATTATGAATCTAAATATTTATTTAATAATAAAACAAAAAAAATAATTAAAAAATTAGAACAATCAGGAAAAGTATTTTGTGATGAAAATGGTCGAAAAGTTTTGGATTTAACTGGCTATTCAATTCCAACAAAATCACCAGTCTTAGTTTTGACGAGAAAAGACGGGACTTCACTTTATGTTGTTAGGGACTTGGCTTATACACTTGATAAGATAAAAATTGCAAAAAATAGAAATTTAATTGTTTTGGGCGAAGATCACAAAACTTATTTTGAACAATTAAAAATTGCTTTATCGTTATTGAATAAAAAATGTCCTTATCCAATTTATTATTCTTATGTAATTCTTAAAGGGGAGGGAAAGATGTCTACAAGAAAGGGGTATGTAGTTTTATTAGAATATATCATGGAAGAAGCAGAAAAGAAAGCAAGAGCTGAAATTAAAAAAAGGCATGGGAACATTTCAGATTTAGATAAAAGGGCTAAAATCATAGCTTTTGGAGCCACAAGATATACCATACTAAAAGTTTCATCAGATAAAAATGTTTGTTTTGATATAAATAAGGCTTTATCCTTTGAAGGAGATTCTGCCCCTTACATACAATATGCTTATGCTAGGGCATCATCAATTTTAAAAAAATCAAAACTAAACCCTAAAAACATAGATTTTAGTTTATTAAATTCGCCTGAAGAAGTAAAATTAATTAAGGCATTATATAATTTTCAAAAAGTATTTCAAAAAGCCTTGGAATCTTATCAACCCCATTTAATAGCAAATTATGTTTTAGAATTAGCTACATTATTTAATGAATTTTATCATTTATGCCCAATATTGTCTCAGGAATTAGAAATAAAAAAGGCAAGATTATATTTGCTTAAGGCTGTAAAACAAGTATTAAAAAATGCTTTAAATTTATTAGGTATTCAAACATTGGAAAGAATGTAAATCTATTTAGGCTCTATGTAGAAAGAATGCAAAACCATAATCTTTAAATATTCTTATGGAATTGTTATTAATGGTGATATAAATGCCTATAGTAGGATTTAACTTTGATAAATTGTATGTTGAAAAATTAAAAAAAATTGAGCCTCCTTTGAGGATTAATACAAATGTTAAAATTGAAGACATATTTGAGGAAAAGAATGATTTCTCAAGCAAGAGTACAATGACTCTTAGAATCCCATTCTTTTTTTCTTTAGATTATGACCCAAAATTAGCAAAATTAGAAATAACTGGTCATATTCATTTTCTTGAAAAGAAAAAAAAAGCAGAAGAAATTAAAAATAAGTGGAAAAAGGATCAAAAAATTAAAGGGGAATTGAGTAAGGGGGTTCTTAATACAATTCTTTTAAAATGTAATATAAAGGCTTTAGAAATAGCCCAAGATGTTAATTTGCCTCCTCATATAAGATTACCTTTATTACAAGCAAAAAAATAAAAATTTTCTTTTTATTCATTTATTATTCATTTATTATTCATTTATTATTCACTTCTAAAACCTAAATTTATATAAATTGGAATTTATTTCTCATATTGGGGGTACAAATGGTCAAAAAAGTAATTGATAACCAGATAAAAGATTCATTTTTGCGTGTTAAGCATCATATTCTGTTGTTAGAAGCTGAAATAAAGGC
>JAYEMU010000137.1:0-1633 GCA_034718475.1 Nanobdellota archaeon | reverse complement strand
TAAACTTGAGAGTTCTCCAGCTTATCAATTAAGACGATATTCTTGGAACGCAAAACTGCCAATATCAATTTTAACAGATTTTGAAGAGTTTGCAGTTTATGATTGTACTCAAAAGCCCTCTGAAAAGAATAAATCTAGTCACCCAAAAAGAAGATTTCTAAGAACTATTAAATGTGTGAACTAATTATCAAATTAAACAGTGTGAATAGAGATTAGAAAACTTTTTAAATAAAACAATTTCTATTCTTACTTTGTATGCGGGGATAGCAAAGTCTGGTCAAATGCGCAGGACTTAAGGCTCCGAAATGAGGCACATAAATGAGAATTTATGAATCTTAAAGTAAGATATCCTGTCTCTTAGTGAGTTCGGGGGTTCAAATCCCCTTCCCCGCATTCATGCTCCTGTGGCTCAGTCGGTAGAGCACTGCCTTGGTAAGGCAGAGGTCCCGGGTTCAAATCCCGGCGGGGGCTTCCATAATCTTTAAATATTTTAAATGCTTAAAATAATTTTATGAAAAAAATAATTTTAATTTTAACTATTTTACTTTCTGCCAATTTAGTTATTGCAGGAAATAATATCTATGGTTTTGTAGATAATATTGTAAAGACGAACAATGCTAATGGCTATACAATTTTAGTTGGTGATGATGCTCCAGCAGCTGATGTAAGGACTACAAGTGAAATGGTAACATCTTTTCATAATAAAATGTCAGGCGAACTTAAATATGACCTTGCCAGCCAAATCTCTTCCAGCACGAATATGATTTTGCTGGGCAATCCCTGTGATAATCCCAAACTTAATCATTATGTAAAATGCTCAACATGGCCTTATGAAGAAGGCGAAGCCTTGATTAAGGTTATAGGCTCAAATCTAATTATAGCAGGCACAACTCCTGAAGATACCAGAATGGCAGCACATGCAATAATTGATTATAAAAGAAATTCTGAACTGAATGCTGATGAAATAGTAATCAAGGGCACGATGAATTCTTATAAATTTACTGAGACCAAAATAGCAAGAGATGAGCCTATAGAGATGGAAGAAAAAGAGTTTGTTTGCGGTGATGGAATCTGCATGCCGGAAGAAATGATTACCTGCAAGGAAGACTGCTTAGAATATATGACATGTGCGGGTCTTTGCATGGCAGAAGGTTTTATTGGCGGGGACTGCAGGAATGTAAATCGGGAAATTGTCTGCGGGCCAAGGGAAATAAAAACAAGTGAAGGAAATTGTGGGGAAGAGGAAGTCTGCTGCTGCATACCAGAGATGGTGGATCCTGAGGAATTTCAGGAAGAGCTTGAAAAGATGATTGGCAAGGATTTGAAGTCGCCTCCTAAAAAATATAATTTTTTAAGCAGGCTGATGGCTGCCATAATGAACCTTTTAAGAGGCTTATTTTAAAAAGATTTTTATATCTTTTTATATTCCTTAAGGTCTATGGCATATAATATTGTTTTATTGGGCCCGCCTGGAACAGGCAAGGGCACACAGGCAGAAAGGCTTGGAAAAATATTGGGCATACCGCATATTTCAACAGGAGATATATTCAGGCAGCTGGCTAAAGAAGGCGACCCTTTAGGGATTGAAGCTAAAGAAAAATATTGGGGTGCTGGCAATTTGGTGCCGGATGAC
>JAYEMU010000136.1:0-1638 GCA_034718475.1 Nanobdellota archaeon | reverse complement strand
ACGAAGTTATAATCAACTAAACAAAAAGCTTTAATTTAGGGACCGGTTTTAACTTTGTAGACTGTCAAAATTCTTAGATAGAAGCTTCAAAATGCTAGATTTAAACTTTGTAAGTAACTTCGTAGAATCTTATGGATTTTTCAGTTTAATTCTAATAACCATTTCCAAAGAGGAATAAATTCAATTCCTTTCTCTTTTTTCTCCAAATCCTTAGTTAAAATTATCAGCTTTTTTGTTTTTTTGAATTCTTTTTTGAAATCTAGCAAAGCATTTATTTCCCTTTCTTCAATCTTGTTAGTATAAGAAACATTTATGGCAGTAGGATTCAAATCATTTAAATTCTAAGTATGGGCTTAAAACGCAAAAATTAACTATGTACTTAACTTCGTAGAAATCCAAAAGATTTATATAGTTAATGTAACATAAATGTTCAATATGGCACAAATAAGTTACGATATGAAAATAGTAAGAATGCTGCTTAATGAAAGGATTCATCCCAGAGCCATCGCTAAAAAATTAAAAACCAATCATATGACAATAACAAGGGCATTAAGCAAATTGCTGAAGAAGAATGTTGTCGATTTCATTCAGCAGGGTAAAAATAAGTCTTTTTTTCTTAAGGATACAGTAGAAGCAAAAGGTTTTATTTTCATGTCTGAGTATTACGCCTTAATCAATATATTAGAAAAATATCCAGCCTTAAGAAAGATAATAGATAAAATCCAAAAAGACAAGAGGATAAAAATGGCCATCATTTTTGGGTCATTCGCAAAAAGCGTAGCAAAAAAAGATAGCGACATAGATATCTTTATAGAAACAGATGATATTAATCTTAAGAAGGGATATTCACTGATTAATTCAAAACTAAGCATAAAGATAGGAAAGCTTAATAAGGATAACCTATTGGCAAAAGAGATAGAGAAAAACCATGCCATAATAAAGGGGGTCGAGTCATATTACAAGTCGTTTTTTGAAGAAGCTTCGCAAGGAAAAGAAACTTGAGTTAGTTGATTCTAGTGAAGAGATAAAGGAATCCTATCTTGAGAAATCTGAAAGCAATCTAATTTCTGCAAAGATCCTTTTAGAAAATGATAGATTGGAAGAGGCTGTATACCTTGCATATTATAGCATGTATCATGTGGTCACTGCCTTGTTTTTCAAAGTGGGAATCAAGTGCGAGAATCATTCTGCTGCAATTATCTTGCTTAAGAGGATTTTTGGTTTGGATAATTCTGACATAAGCTTTGCCAAGCAGGAAAGGGTCGACAAGCAGTATTATACTGATTTCAAGATCAAGAAAGAAGAGGTCAAGGATGGGATAAAAACTGCTGAAGGATTTAATGCCGCAATCCTTGATTTTATGAATGTTGGAAGAAAACTCCTGCAGACTTTAGTCTGTAGATGAATTCCAACTCCATTCTTATATAAAAAAACCATTAAGATTTAGCTTAATGATATAAGATTTTCAATACGGCATTTTTTGTCGTGTGGCCTATTTGTATTTTTCTGCAATTTTCAGAAAATTAAAGGTTTTTGTTGTAAATTTTTTCTTATCTTCTTCAATTTTACTCTAGTTTTTCTGCAAATGCTGTAAGATTTTCGAAGTTGAATTTTAATATATATTTTCTGGAACCATTC
>JAYEMU010000135.1:2215-7524 GCA_034718475.1 Nanobdellota archaeon | reverse complement strand
GAAAAATGCATGGGCAATCTAAAGTTAATCCCTCCTACTGAAAACATTTCCAAATCAAATTTTTTGCAGAAATTAAAAGTTTTTTTACCAATCTTATAGAATATTGATGAATAAGCAACAAATAAGACTATATCCATTAGAGTTTTTCAAAGCATTCAGCCCTCTGCCACACTATTTTCTTCCCCCCCATCTAAAAAAAGACAAATCCTCAATTGAAACTAACATCGGAATTATCAGATGTCGTTTAAGTTTGACCGCAGGGGGAACATTAAACGATTTGGGCAAAATTAGGGAAATCGCTTGGCGATTTAGCGTAAGCGACCGAATTTTCCTGATAATTTTTGTTAGTTTCTTTTCCCATACGTAGTGTGGAAAAATTGCGTCCGAAAAATTTTTTCGGGGGCGTTCCATCTTTGGAGCGAATGGCGACTATCCAGAACAAGAATCAAGGGGCTTTGGCAGTCTAATCAATTAAATGTTCTTCTTTAACTTTTGATAATAAAGCAAATATCACTATAAGCACTCCAAAAGTAATTATAGCGTAATTTAGTGACCATTCTACTAGTAAACCTGCAAGAGGATAAAGTAATCCTCTAACAAAACGATTTACCATTGATATTGAAGATAAAACTGTTGACCTATTATGAGATTCAATATATTTATTCATATAACTTTGGAATAAAACATAACGTGAAAGGCCAAAGCCTGCGATAATTATTAAGAGAATTATTGTTAGAGGAATATAAGTATTAATCCCTAAGAAAATGAAAGCGATTCCAGTAATTATTGCACTCCATAATAGATAATTCTTTTTTGATTTGAAAATTGTTTCTAACTTTTCAAATTTATTCATAAAAGGAATTTGTATTCCTGTAATTGCTGCGTGAATAAATCCAAAATAGATAAGGGGGACTCCTAATTGCTTAAGTAGTGGCTGGTAAGTCCAAATGATAAAAAAGACTAGTGCAGAGATAGATATCATATCAAAAGCTAAAATCTTTAGAACTTTATGACTTTTAAAATATTTTATTCCACTTAATAAAGTATCAAAATATCTTCTGGACTCAATTTTCTTTTTTGTTTTTGGCTCTTTGAATGAAAATGCCACGAAAAAAGCAATTAAAAAAGGAATCGCCATAAACATCATGGTAAATCGTAATCCAATTGTTGCCGCAATCAAACTACCAATAGGAGCACTTATCATTAGTGCTGTAAGTTCAAAACTGTTGAATCTTCCAAATATTTTTTTAGATTGTTTTTCAGATTTTATTTTTTTTAATGAATCATAGACTAATGCTTGATCTGCTCCAGATAGCAAAGCAAAGCCTATAGCCCAAATAAATTCTGCAAGTAAAAACATGGAAAAATTAGGGGTTATCGTATATACTATTGCACCGATAGCAGTTGTAACGGCAGCAAGTATTAATGATGTTTTTCTTCCAAAATAATCTGCGATTGCCCCTGTTGGTATTTCTAGTAAAAAGATTGAGAAGACAAATACTGATTGAAGAATCATAATTTGAGTAAAAGTTATTTGACCCCAATCTAAAAAGAATGGAACTAATACTCCCCCAATGAAATGCAAGCTAAGTAAGAACTTAAAAGCATACATTACTTTGATATTTGCTTTATATGAGGACATAAGATTATAAGAAACATTGTTGTATATAAAAGTTGCCAAAGCCCCCTTTTTATTTTTTAGCCCCCTACTTTTTCTTTAGTAGAAATGGAAATTTTATTGAATATAACATTGTTGTTAAACAACCCGAAGGGCACGAGCGGAATGTAATGACCTCGTGAGTTTTTTCTGTAAGAAAAAATTTGGGAAAATCCTGCAAGGATTTACTGTTTAACTGTTGTTGCTTGACCCGAACGAAGTGAGAGCCTGCAAGGCGTGGCAAGGAGGAATGAAATGACGACGCAGAGTTTTAATTTTTCTTTTCAGGTTGGGGGAGGACGGTGGGACGACCAATGTATTTGAGAGATAAGCCCGCTTTTTGTTTCTTTTTTCTAAAAAGAAAATGGAAATAATCTTTTTGGAGGGGGTTAATGTTTCTTGAAAAATATCTGTCCAATTATTAAAAATACTGCAGCAGCAGGAAATACTAATGCTATATTGTCTGGATTAAAAGTTCCCGTAATAATTAAAAATACAACTGCAATTAAGCCCCCAATTAGACTTAAGAAAGCCGCATTATTTTTAATCTTCCAAAATAATGAAGCTACTATTATTGGAGAAACACAAAGAATTAGACTAATTATTCCAAAAAGAATTATTAATATTTCAGAAACAAATATGGCAATCCCCATAGAAACAATTGCTAATCCAATAAGAGAAATTTTTATTATTATTGCTATTTTATCTTCCATTATCTTATTTCTCCTATAAAAAAAATCTTTTGCTATGCTTGATGACAAATAGAATAACTCTGTGTCTATTGTGGACATAAGTGCAGCAAGAATCGCTATTACCGCTATTCCAACAAGAGATGCAGGAACCAACTGTAATAACCCATAATAAAGTGCTTGACTGGAATCTATATTTGGAAAGTTATTTTTAGCTGCAATTCCGATAATGGTTAAAGCTACTCCAAAAATAACGAAAAGAATAGCTGCAATATAAGAGCCTTTTCTAACTGTCTTAACATCCTTCGCTGAAAATATTCTTTGCCATACATCCGCTCCTGCAAAAACTGCAAAAATTCCTAAGACGAGATATGCAATAATAGAAAAACTCCCTATATTTATAAAATCTATTTGTTCTGGTGCAAATGTTCCAATATTAATTGTAAATAATATAAATATAAACACAAAAAACATAATTAAGAATTGCATAAAATCAGTTTTAATAACTGCTTTAAACCCTCCAAGTAAAAGGTAAATTAGGGTTCCAAATCCCATAATTAAAACTGCTACAGGATAACTTATCCCTAAAAGAGGAGCGAACAAACTTCCTCCTGCAATAAATTGACCAACTAATAATGCAAAAAAAGCAATAAAGAAAATAATTGCGGATAAGATTCCTGTTTTATAATCAAACTTAGTAAAAATATAATCCGAAATTGTAAGAAACTTATGTTCATCTGCAAGTGTTTTAATTTTTTTGGCAACAAGTCCTAAACAAATTAATCCTAATGAAAATCCAACCCAAAACCAAATTGCACCAAAACCCATATCATAAGCTAAAGCGGCTTGTCCAACAAGTAACATTCCTCCAACAACAGCTATTATAGAGGCAGCAGTTTGCCAAGTTCCAATTTTTCTTCCAGCGATTAAAAATTCTTTAGTTGTTTCACGTTTTCTTGCCCAAAGTCCTATTAAAAAAACTATTAAGAAATATAATACAATTAAACTTATGTTAAATAGTGATAATACCATTATGAAGATATTAGTAAGAGTTTGTATAAATGTCTTTCGTTTGGGCGGCGGAGAAAAGATTATTTCTAATTAAATGAAAAATTTGCATGAGTGAAACGAACCTTTTATCCTTGGTTATGCGAAATTTTAATTTCGTAGTTTGGTTTTCGTTGGTTGGATAAAAGAAGTTTTTCTATTTTGTCGAAGACAAAAGCTATTTGTCCGAAGGACTGCGGGCTTATCTCTCCTAACTTAGGGGAGAAGAAAAGAAAAATTAAAATTTGGGCGAAGCCAAGCAACATCCATTATATCTATTTTTTTCAAGAACCAGTTGCAAACCCCAATACAAATCAACCATTGCAAATAAAATCCAAATAAAAAGCAATACCATAACCTCTAAAAATTTTTTAAAAAAATTATAACAAAACATAACATTGGAAGAAAACCATATTTATTATCAAAGCAATCACATATGAAATAAAAAAAATTAGAGATTTAATTTTAGTTCAGATAAAATTTGTTCCATTTCCTGCTTATTAGGCTTATTTGTATGAGATATCTTTGCGATATCTTCCCAAGCAATAGCATATAAATGTTGTATAGCATTACTAATATCCTTATCTAATATTTCTTGGTCTGCAACAGTATGAAATTTATTATAAATCTTCTTTATCTTATCTTTAATTGGTACTTTATTTTTTAATAAAATAGCCTTATAAATTTCAATTAATTCCATGCGAAGTGATCTTTGGTTTATCCGTGTCATTTTTTCAGCAAATCAATTGGTTTTATTCCGATATTCTGTAAATAATAATCAGCCATGGATAATTCATAACTATTCTGAATTTGAAAAATTCTATTTTCTCCATATCTCTTAAATCCCCCACCATAAAAAATATTTCCATCAGCACCTCCATGTATGTGCAATTGGACCCCACTATTTGGGAAATCATATATTTTTACCGGCGGTGTATACAATACAGTTGTCCCTTTTAAATATCTATCTATCGTTTCATGCATCCTTGTTTGCCTAGAATCAGGCACAATTTCACTCCCCAGCATTTGTTCTAATTTTTTTTCCATTTTTTTTCAATACCTCCGAAAATAGCTAACACCCCTAGAATTACTTTTATAATTAAGCTTAATCAATAGGGATTATATAACTTATAGATACCTAAAAAAATTAACAATGTGCAATCATATGTCATATGCCACACAGCAACAACACCGCAAATAATATAAAGTTAAATTATTTAGTTTTAGATAAAGGAGGCTTAATTATGAAAAAAAATTTAAAAAATTTAATTTTATTAATATTGACAGTATCTTTACTTATGTGCACTACTGTTGCAGCAAATTATTTTGAGGTCTTTTATGAAGACCCTCTGGACGCAAATAAAATCAAGTTGGCAATGGGATTTGATACGAGTAATTATCTTTATATGCCTGGATTAGAAGTGGCACAATTCCATGATGCAGAAAATGCTTACTTGCGCGCTTTTTTGGATACAAGCTTTACTGGGGGGCTTTCGTTATATTTGACCAATGCCTCTGAAGGATTGGTATCTAGATGGAATAGAACTGATGATTCAGGGTTTAATTTAGGGTTCTATCCAGATGTTGAAGAGGAAATAGAGCTAGAATTAACAGATGGCGGCTTTATAGGGGCAAGCACTGGTAATCTCCTCATTGATGGCTTTCAAGCACTAACAGTTATGAATCCTGCATTGCATGGCGCTTCTGATACAGTTTTTGTTGAAGGAACAAATGCAGATATTACTTTTGATTCTGTAGAAGAAGATTTGTCTGATGCAAAAGGCCATGGATTTACTTCAGTACCAGTGGTTAGAATACAGAGTACAAGCAATATAGAATTAAGCAACAACAAGTTGACCAAAACAATTTATTTTGCAGAAATTGAAGAAACTGTAGAGGAAGAAGAAGAAGAAGAA
>JAYEMU010000135.1:0-2115 GCA_034718475.1 Nanobdellota archaeon | reverse complement strand
GTAGAGGAAGAAGAGCCAGTTAAAGTATGCAAGGAAACTGATAATGGGAATGACCCAAAAAATGCTGGGACAACCTACTTATACTATGATGGAACAAAAGATGCATATGTTGATTTCTGTGACAAGGATAACCTTTTGCATGAATATTATTGTGCAGATTCCCAATCCCTGACAAAAGACGTAATAAAATGTAGTGGTAAATGCCTTAAAGGCAAATGTGTAAGTGGTTCTGAAACAACAAAAACCTATAGGTTTCTTCCTGCTGAACTTTTAGTAATTGATGTGCCGTCAAAACTTAAGATAAAAAATGATGTCTATTCTATTTCTATTAAAAATGGCGAAGTAGTTGCCACTAAAATAGATAAAATAGATAAAGGTCCTTCAGAGGGCACTATAGATAAAAAAAGCAGCCCTAAACTAGAAGAAAGCCGTATCGATAAGCCTGTTGCACCTAAACCAAAAAAATCAGTAGCAAGGCCAAAAACTTTCTTTAGCAGATTGTTCACAGGCAGGTTCAGTTCTTTAACAGGCCGTGCAATTAATATATTTCCATTCTTAAAAAAATGGAGAACTATTAAAACTGGTACTGCAACACCTAATAAGCCAGCTAAACCGGCATCAGCAACTAATAAACCAGATGCACCAAAACCTGACATGGATTTCAATAAAGTTGTTTCCTTAAAAAATGGTGCTGTATTGGGCGACTTTAAATTGGTAGGAACAGTTGTTGGTCCAAAAAAAGTTAAGCTGGGGATAACATGCTTGAAGACTGAAAAAGCTGTAAAATTAAAAAGGCATAAAAAATATTTGTCTGTATCGACTGTAGCTAATGCAGCAAAACCAATCAAACCAGCAAGCCCAGCGATAGGCAATCCAGCAAAACCAATCAAACCAGCAAGCCCAGCGATAGACAATCCAGCAAAACCAATCAAACCAGCAATGCCTGCTTCAAGATTTAGCTTGAGGAAATTGTTTCAAGGGATTTCTGGAAGGTTTTTTGCAATAGATTAAACTTTTTTCTTTTTTATTTTTTCTTTTGCAGCTGCATAGATTAATGGCAAGGCAATAGTTGAATCGCATATTACGTCAACATACTCTCCATTCTGCGACATCTTGCCCCATGAAATGCCTTCACGCAATTCAGCGCCAGAAGATCCGCCAGGCTCTGGCCTGTCCATAGTTATCTGGATGCCGTAGCTTGCAGCTTCAGGAGCGAACTGCATCGCCTGCTGAATATAATTTTTAGGGACTCCGCCGCCAATGTAAAATATCCCTGCCTTCTTTGCTGTCCAGGCAAAATCCAAGATTTCCTTTAAATCATCAAATGCCCCAACTTTAATCTTTTTTCCCTGCGCCAAGTGGCCCCACACCATCAATCCAATTCCTGAATCAGCAATGCCTGGGCAGAATATCGGAATCTTTTTTTCAAAACATACCCTCAATATCGAATCCTTATTCTCAATAAAACTTCCAAGCTTCCAAAGAAACTCCTTGATGTTCATTGGTCCGTTAGATAATTCATCCCAATGCTCTGCAAAAAAATTCTCCATGCCCTCATATACCTCATTCGGCATATAAGAGTCATATATCCTGTCAATCTTTTTCTTGTTCAATTCCTTATCGTCAACATTTGCCTTGCCCTGGTAATGATGATAGCCAAGGGCCTCAACAAGATCGTGTGTCAGATTAGCGCCTGTTGAAACAAAAAGATCAATATAATTGTTGCGCAGCATGTCAATAACTATATTTTTCATGCCTCCAGGGACCATAGCTCCAGCAAATCCAAAAAAGACCTTGCAATCTTTTTCAGTTATCATCTTTGTTAATAAATTTACAGCCTTTGCTATTCTTCCAGCCCCCATCACTCCAGAGCCATTCATCTGCTCAACTAATTCCAGGACTTTCATGTTTTCATTGATATTAATTTGCTTTACTTCTTTCATAATATCAACCCCCTCCTAATGGTTTTTTCTTTCATTTTTCCAATTTTAAAAATTTTCTTTAGATGCTTTCTTATAATTTCAGCATCATAAGGCCTGCATGAGAACAAATCAAAATAGAATTCATTCCTGTTGGAATATGTATGGATGCTGATATGGCTTTCATTTAATAGGA
>JAYEMU010000134.1:0-25413 GCA_034718475.1 Nanobdellota archaeon | reverse complement strand
ATATATATTAAAATTCAACTTCGAAAATCTTACAGCATTTGCAGAAAAACTAGAGTAAAATTGAAGAAGATAAGAAAAAATTTACAACAAAGATCTTTAATTTTCTAAAAATTGCAGAAAAATACAAGTAGGCTACACGACAAAAAATGCCTCATTGAAAATCTTATATCATTAAGCTAAATCTTAATGGTTTTTTTATATAAGAATGGAGTTGGAATTCATCTACAGACTGTAAAGTCTGCAAGAGTTTTCTTCCAACATTCATAAGATAAAATAAAATAATTCAAAAGATATATTCAATAACATATAAACTTAAAAAAGCGAAAATTTTCCATTTGACTTTAACCAAAAAGGAGACAAATTGATTTATCAAATTAATAAAAGAAAGGGTGAATTAGTTTTATTTAATAAATATAAAATCGCTGATGCCATATTCAAAGCAGCAAAATCTGTTGGCGGCACAGACTGGGAAAGATCAAAACAGCTTTCAGAAATGGTTGTTGATTTGCTTGAGGATAGGGGGTTCAACAATGAAAATTGCCCTAATGTTGAAAATGTGCAGGATGCTGTTGAAAAAATTTTGATAGAAGAAGGGCATGCAAAAACAGCAAAGGCTTACATAATATATAGGGAACAGCATAAAAGCATCAGGGAATTTCATTCTTATGTCAATTCAAATGAGATTATGGAAGGCTATTTGAAAGAAACAGATTGGCGTGTAAAAGAAAACAGCAACATGTCTTATTCCCTGCAGGGACTGAATAATCATATCGCATCTGTCGTAAGTGCTAATTATTGGCTGAATAAAGTTTATCCCCCAAACATTAGAAAAACACATTTGGAAGGTAAATTCCACATCCACGATTTGCAGATTTTGAGTTCATATTGCTGCGGTTGGGATTTGGCAGATATACTGATTAAGGGTTTTGGAGGAGTTAGCCAAAAAATAGAAAGCAAGCCTGCCAAACATTATAGGTCTGCTCTTGGTCAAATAGTTAATTTCTTCTATACTTTGCAAGGCGAAAGTGCAGGCGCTCAAGCCTTTTCAAATTTTAACACATTTCTTGCTCCGTTTGTAAGGGCAGACAATCTCAATTATAAACAAATAAAGCAAGGGATGCAGGAATTTATTTTTAATCTTAACGTGCCAACAAGAGTCGGGTTCCAATGCCCTTTTACTAATCTTACAATGGATTTGACAATACCTTCAAACTTAAGAAATAGTCAAAGCATCATTGGTGGAAAAGCTATTGGCAGTTCTTTCGGTGAATACCAGGAAGAAGCAGATTTAGTCAACAAGGCTTTTTTAGAAGTTATGTCTGAAGGGGACGCCAAAGGAAGAATCTTTTCTTTTCCGATACCCACATACAATTTAACAAAAAAAACTAATTGGGATGCTCCAATAATGGACGATTTATTTAAAGCCACAGCAAAGCTGGGATTGCCTTATTTTGGGAATTTTGTGAATTCTGATATGGAACCAGATGATGTAAGAAGCATGTGCTGCCGGCTAAGATTAGACAAAAAGAATTTAAAAAAAAGGGGCGGAGGATTATTTGCATCTGATCCCTTGACTGGAAGCTTGGGAGTTGTAACATTAAATATGCCCAGACTCAGTTATACTTCTAAAAACGAAACTGAATTTATAGAAAAAATTTTGCAGATTATGAAAATTGCCAAGGAAAGCCTGGATATAAAAAGAAAGGCCGTTGAAAATTTTACAGAAAGGGGCTTGTACCCATATTCCAAAAAATATTTAGGAGGGGTTAAAGAGCAGACTGGAAAATATTGGGGCAACCATTTCAATACTATTGGCTTGATTGGGATGAATGAAGCAGGCCTTAATCTTTTTGGAAAAGATATTGGTTCAGAATCTGGCAGAAAATTTTCTTTGAAAATTTTGGATGTGATGAGGGCTGAAATTAAAAGATATCAGGATCAAACTGGCGGAAATTACAATTTAGAAGCTTCACCTGCAGAAGGAACAAGCTATAAGCTTGCTTTATTAGACAAAAGAAAATACCCAAAAATAAAAACCTCTGGGGTAGATATCCCTTATTATACCAATAGCACTCAATTGCCTGTAGGGTATACCAGTGATATTTTTGAAGCTTTGGATTTGCAGGACGAACTCCAATGCAAATATACTGGAGGAACTGTCCTTCATGGATTTGTTGGTGAAAAGATTTCAGACATAAATACATGCAAGCTTCTTGTAAAGAAAATTGTGCATAATTATAGACTTCCTTACTTCACTATTTCCCCAACATTCAGCATTTGCCCATCTCATGGATATTTAAACGGAGAACATTGGCAATGCAATCAAGGCGAATGCAAAAATAATTGCGAAGTTTTTTCAAGAGTTGTTGGATATTACAGGCCTGTACAAACCTGGAACAAAGGAAAAACTGAAGAATTCCGGGAAAGAAAAGCTTTTAATGAAAAAAGAAGCCTTGAAAGCGCAAACAAAATTGTCAAGGGCTTGAAGATTATAGAAAAATGAAAATTCTAGGTCTGAAAAAAACATCCTTGATTGATTATCCTGGAAAGATTGTTTCGACTATTTTTATAGGCGGCTGCAATTTCAGATGCCCTTTCTGCCACAATCCAGACCTAGTTTTTAATTCAGCTAAAGAAATAGACTTAAATGATATTTTCCTTCATTTAGAAAAAAGAAAAAATTTAATCGACGGTGTTTGCATTACCGGTGGAGAGCCAACAATCTATCCAGAACTTCAAGAATTATTAAAAAAAATTAAAGAAAAAGATTTTCTTATCAAGCTTGACACAAATGGATCTAATCCCAAATTGCTCAAGCAAATAATTAAAGAAAAGCTTGTAGACTTTATTGCAATGGACATCAAATCCTCATTTGAAAGATACCATGAAGCTGCAGGAACCGAAGTAAACCTAGATGCAATTAAGGAAAGCATCACCATAATAAAAGATTCAAATATAGCATATGAATTTAGGACAACAATGGTGCCAAAATTTATTTCAAAAAATGATTTCATAAAAATTTGTGAAGGGCTTGCAGGAATTAAAAATTTCAGGATTCAGCAATTTAATCCTAATAATGAAATGATTGATTCTGAATGCAAAAGCCTTATCCCTTATTCAATTGAAACCCTTAAAGATTTAAAAGAAAAGGCTGGCAAATATTTTCAAAATTGTGAATTGAGCAATATTTCATAAATAGTGCCATCCAATAGATTGAGTAAAATTTAAAGGTTCCAAATGAAACAAAGATTTTTTTTTGGCGGTTGAATAGTGCACAGTAGAGTAAGTAGAAAGTCTACTAGAGAAAAATCTCATGAATGCTATAATTTGCATACTCAAAGGTTACCTCCTGGAGATGTAATGCCCTAATCTATGCAAACTTAGCAGACCTAACTTTTACTTATACAATAACATAATCTTTAAATATTGCAAAAAACTAATAAACATTAATAAATTATGGAGGATTTTAATAAAAATGAAAAAAAAGATAGGTGTTCTAATTTTAGCCGTGCTTATTTTGAGTTCTTTCTCTGTTTTTGCTAACTCATTTGAAGGTGGAAAAGTAGGACTATTTAATAAAAATTTCCAAAGTTTGGTTAATGTCCAAATAAAATTGATAGATATTGGCGTAACAGATGCAACATTAAGAATAGGCAATAGGGATTATTCTATTCCTAAACAAGTAGGATATACTTTAGAAACCGATGATATTAGTGTTAAAGTTAAATCATTTGGTGCAAACTTCTTGAATTTATATTTTGACTATATCAAAGAAAATAGGGTATCAGAAGAGCAACTTTATGAACAGAATGCATTTAGTGCATTAAGTGATGGTTCAAGTAGGATTAGAATTTATGATGAATTTGGTACAGCAAATGTAGTTTTTTCTTTAGCAAAAGGAAATAAATTAAAATTTATTGAAACACCCATTACTTTAGAAAATATTGAGCTTGATAATGGCTGGAAAATAAGATTAAATGGGAATTTCCTTAAACTTGGTAAAACTGCACCAATCTATGAAGGGTTAAATATTTATTTGGATGGGGTTAGTGTCGCTAAAATAAATGAACCTGATAGAGCATATTTTCATAATATAAATTCTCAAAGTGCAATCAAATTTGAAAAGAATGATTATGTTACTATAGTATTAAAAGGGGCAAATATTATCAGGATCCGTGATGCTGCATATTTTAATGTTTTGGATTATGGCGTTTCAAGAAAAGTTATGTGTCGACTTTTAGAAGATTCTTCGTCAAGAGGCTGTTCAAGATATTGGGAAGATACAGAAGGTAATTCACAAGGAAGAAAAATAATTTATTTCCCAGAATATCCTATGGGCTGGACAAATATGAGGGATAGTTCATATCAAGGAGATGGTCTAACAAGATTTATTGCTTTTTTTGGGGAATATTCTGAAGAATCAACTGAATTAACAAATGAAGATAAAGGACTTATGCATCCAGGACCAAGTGATACTCTCATTGGAGCATCTTTTACTTCGGGAAATGAAGATAAAGGACTTACCCACCTAGAACCAAGTAATATTCCAGTTGGAGCATCTTTGACTTCGGGTTTGGGCTCAGGCAGCATATCGAGTAGCCTTAGTGAAATTTTAAGGAATCAATGCACAATTGTTGATGCAAATGTTGTAAAGATGCAAAACAGAGGAGATAATATCTGTGGTAAACTTGGATATAGCTGCATATTTGCAATGGCTGCCCCATTAGACTATACTACTGATGGACCTGCAATGTTAATGCCTTGTGATACTTATATCAAGCCAGGAGTTTCTGGATGGTATTTAACAGCTTTCTGCTGTCCGCTTAAAAGTGCAGAAGCCACTGCAGGAAAGGGACTACTAAAATCAAAAAGTGCAAAAGCCACTGCAGGAAAGGGACTACTAAAACCAATAACAACGGGAAATGGAAAAACTAAAGTTGAAAAAGAAAGCAACATACCAACAAAAAGAGTAACGGCCGAAAGAAAGTCTCAAACAACTGTAAGAAAAGAAAATCTAAATCAAGTTGAAGCAAAGGATTTAGGTTTTTTCAAAAAGATCTTTAGATTTACTGGGAGATTTTTTAACTTTTAATTTTTTTTCTTTTTTTCAATATTTCATAAAAGTACTTGTTAAGGTGAATTATATCCTTTAGACTATACTTCTAATAGTTTGCCGACGAGAAATCCTAAATCTATATTCCCCAGTAGTCAGGATGGCTTAACAATTACTCATACAAGAAAGTTTTATATATTCTAAACTAAAAGCAAAAATTTATGTGTGTAGTCCGGTAACATATTGAAAAATGTTTTAATAATTTATCTTTTCATAGATTACAATTATAGATGTTTCATAATTGAAGGATTATATTCATAATCAATAAAGCCTTCGGAGGGATTTGAACCCCCGACCTACTGCTTACGAGGCAGTTGCGCTACGACTGCGCCACGAAGGCCTATAATTTATCTTTAATTTTGTCTTTATATTTTTTTTGACAAAGGCTACATACATAATCTTTTCCAATCTGTGTGCCCATTATTTTGCCCAAAAATATCTTTTCTATTTTCTTTCCGCAGATTTTGCATTTTACCATAAGAGAATATATTTTTCAAGAGCTTTTAAAGATTTTGCTTTAAAAAATCAGAAAGAAAGTAACAGGCCCAGCACAATTCCATATATTAAATGCAAGATTAGCATAACCATCCTTATATGCTTCCCAATTTTTATTCCAAAAATGCCTTTTTTGAATAAAGGGAAAAATACAAGCATCATCAATGCCCATGGCAACAAAGAAAAAGCCATGCCGGAAAGCAGATCTATTGCCAAATCAAACTTAATAGAAAAAACATTATAAACTATCCCAAAAAAAGCACCTATAGCAAGATGCAATATAAGGCCTACAACCCTCTCAAATTTTTCTGGAAGAAAATCTTTGAATAGATAATCCCCAAGAGCCCTAGTAAAACTAAAATCTATCTCTTTAAAATGTCTGGCCAATATTAACAAAAAAGACATAATCAAGGCAGCAACCATCCCAGCAAAGGCGCCATTTAGATAAAAATTATTAATCAAAGGCATAATTAGCTTATAGCCTCCGAAGTTTATATAATTTTGGATATTCAAGAATAAGATAATTTTATATATTTAAAAAATCTAATTATTAGCATGGAAAAAATTAATATCTATGGGGAAAACCAAAAATTGCTTAAAAGTGTTCTTTCAAATGAAGATTTTGAAATAACTAAAGAGGAACCAGAAATAATCATATGTTTAGGAGGTGATGGAACATTTTTAGAATCTGAAAGAAAGTTTCCAGGCATCCCAAAATTATTTATTAAGCATAAAAAAAAGGCGCCTTCAAAAAAAATCCTATCAAATATTTTTAGAAATTTAAGAGAAGGGAAATATAAGATGCACACTGAAAAAAAGGTGCATTGCCTAGTTAATGGATTTGAGATGGTGGGTTTAAATGATGTAAATATTCATTATACTCCCCCATGTGCACTAAGGCTCTCAGTAAATATCAACAAAAAAAAGATTACCCCTCATATTATTTGCGATGGTGCTGTAATTGCCACCCCTTATGGCAGGACAGGGTATTTTTCATCTATAACCAATAAAAAATTCAAAAAAGGAATGGGTTTAGTTTTTAATAATCCAACAAGGAAACACAAGCCAATAATTGTAAATGAAAGTGACACTATAAAAATTAAAATTTTAAGGGGTAAAGGTGTCGTTGCTGTCGACTGTTTTCCCAATCTAGTTCAGGTTAAGGAAAATGATGAAATCCAGATAAAAGAAGCCGTCAGTCAAGCTAATCTTATCCAGATAAAAGGGATGCAAAAGAAAATTATTAATTATTAATCCAAAAAGATTAAATACCCTTATTTTTATTTTCTATAGTATGAGATTAAAAGAATATGAAGGCAAGGCCATATTTGCCAAAGTGGGCATTCGTATCCCAAAAGGAGTTCTAGTAAAAAATCCACAAGGATATTCTAATCTTCCTTGCAATGAATTAGTATTGAAATCACAGATTCTTGCAGGTAGCAGGAAGAAAAATGGAGGTATAATATTTACTACTAAAAAAGATGTTGAAAAAGAATTGCAAATGCTTTTTGCTAAAAAGATTAATGGCTTAAAAGTTAAAGAAGTGCTCATAGAGGAAAAACTGCCAATTTCTAAAGAACTTTACCTTGGCCTCACAGTTGATAGGGCTGAAAGATGTATAAAACTAATTTTTTCAGAAACCGGCGGAATTGATATAGAAAAATTTGCTCAAGATAATCCTAAAAAAGTTATTAAAAAAAAGATAGAAAAAGAAGATGATATAAACATCCCTATTGCTTCTTCAATAGCTAAAAAATTATTTAGGATTATGAAAGAAAAAGATGCAACATTAGTGGAAATAAACCCGCTTGTATTAAGCAAAAAAAGATTAATTGCGGCAGATTCAAAGATTATAATTGATGATAATTCCTTATTCCGCCAACAGGGAATAAGCAAAGAAAAAAAAGATTCAGCAGAAAATCGTGCAAGCCAATGTGGATTCAATTACATTGAATTGGAGGGGGATATAGCAGTAATTGGAAATGGTGCAGGCTTAGTAATGGCAACATTGGATATAATAGGATATTATGGGGGAAAGGCTGCAGATTTTTTGGATATTGGGGGAGGTGCTGATTTCATCAGGATGGAAAATGCAATTGATTTCTTATTAGAAAAAAAGCCAAAAGGCCTCTTAATAAATATTTTCGGCGGAATAACTAGATGCGATGAAATCGCTAAAGGCATTATTAATTACAAAAAAAAGAAAGAATTGAAATTGCCTTTTGTTGTAAGGCTTACCGGTACAAACCAAGAAGAAGGCAGAAAAATCCTTAACCATAATCAGATTTATTCATTTGGAAATATGGAAGAGTGTATTAAAAAAATTTTGGAGATGTGCAAAAATGGCAATCTTGATTGATAAGGAAAGCAGGGTAATTATCCAGGGCATTACAGGCAAGCAAGGAAGTTTCCATGCAAAAGAAATGCTTAAGTATGGAACAAAAATCATTGCAGGAGTTACCCCTGGCAAAGGCAATCAAAAAATTGAAGGAATCCCTATTTATGATAATGTCAAAGAAGCCCTTAAAAAACATGATGCTGATTGGTCAATAATTTTTGTACCTGCAAAGTTTGCAAAAAATGCCGCTTTAGAAGCCCTAGAAAATAATCTCAACATTGTTATTATTACTGAAGGCATGCCAATACATGATACTTTAAAAATTCTAAACTTGGCTAAAAAGAAAAATTTAAAAGTTATAGGTCCAAATACTGCTGGAATCATTTCGCCAGGAGAATGCAAAATAGGGATTATGCCTAACTGCATATTTAAAAAAGGACCAATTGGAGTTATCTCCAGGTCAGGAACATTAACTTATGAGATAATAGAAACCATAAAAGATTTGGGGCAAAGCACAGTAATTGGCATTGGGGGAGATCAAGCAATAGGCCTTAATTTTATTGAAGCATTAAAACTTTTTGAGAATGATCCTGCAACTAAAAAAATCATTTTGATTGGGGAAATAGGCGGAGAATTAGAAGAAAAGGCTGCAGAATTCATAAAAAATGATTTTAAAAAAGAAGTAATAGCTTACATAGCAGGCGTTAGTGCCCCTAAAGGAAAAAAAATGGGCCATGCAGGCGCAATTATATCGGGAAATGCAGGTACAGCAATATCTAAAATTAAGGCATTGGAAGAAGCAGGGGTTAAAATTGCTAAGTTCCCCTCTGACATACCTAAATTATTTTAAAGTTCTTTTTGGACCGCCTTTTTTGTAAGGGCTATATTTATTTTTACCTTTTCTGGAACTTTGGCTTTCTGCTACAATACTTAAATCATCATAACCGCAATCCAAACAGGCAATACAATCCTTACCCATAATCTTTTCTACCTTAATGTTTTTTGAACCGCATTTGGGGCATTTCATAGTTATAATTAATAGAACAATGATTTATAAAATTAATTAAATCAGCAACAAAGAACTTGCTTAGGTCTAACTTTAATACTAAAGGGACCAGAATAAGGAGGAATGGTCGTTTCATGAAAATTACAAGTCTCAGTTATTTGAAAAGGAACATCACATGCCCTCATTTCATATTGAAAAGTTTCCATTTCAATCATTCCTTCACAGGCATCGTGTGTAGAATCCATAACAGATAAAGAATGCCAAAAAGTATTTTTGATTTCATACAAAACCATGTGACATTTTTTTTCAACTTCTGAACATTTTAGATTCCCAGTTTCGCCAATAATAAACCCTTCAATAATCTCACAACTATCAAACTTCAAAGTTCCAATAGGAATATCATCCAACAATGCATCTTTTGCATATTTTAATTCTTTATTATGTATTTTCAATTCTGCCTTGAAATTTCCGGACGAACCCCAAACTGATAAAACTTCCAGATCCCTAAGATTATCAAAATTTTCAATGGTATTTTGAAATACTTTAAATTCTTCTCCATCTTTTCTATTGATAAGAGTAATATAAGAAGAGCTTTCCTGATTTGGAACATACCACACTTTTTTTATTTTAAAAAGCTTATTTTTATGCTTGAAGCAATTTCCTTCTTTAAGGGATTCATAAGTTGAAAAAGCTAAATTTTCTTCTGAAGGTTGCTTCATTTGAATTAAAGGGCAATCAAGAGTTGCTAGTTCTAATGACAAAGCCGACTCTTTTCCTCTAAAAATATTTGCAAAGCTAAAGGCTCCAGTAATAGACCCAGTAAGAATTGCCACTATGAGCGTAAAACATAAAATAAATATTAAAAGAATAACTAAATGCTCATTTTTCATACTTAAAAAATAATTTTTAAATTTTTAAGGATATATAATTTACAAAATATATTTCAGAGAGCATACAAACCTTTATAAAGAAATTTCTTATTTAAAAATTCATGGTTAGAATAGCAATCATCGAACGGGAGAAATGCATAAATGGCAAAGCCTGCCCTTTTATTTGCGGGAAAGATTGTCCTATAAACCGAACAGGAGCAGATTGTATTACAATCAATGAACAGGATAATAAGGTTGTTATAGATGAAAAATTATGTACTGGATGTGGAATTTGCATCAAGAAATGCCCTGCCCAATGCATAAATATAGTTAACCTTCCAGAACAATTAAAAGAATATCCTATGCACCGATTTGGGCAAAATATGTTTGAGCTCTTTCGACTGCCCATCCCAAAAAAAGGGAAGGTTATAGGAATTATCGGCCGTAACGGAATTGGAAAAAGTACTGCCCTAAATATCCTTGCAGGAATTACTAAACCAAACATAGGTAACTTTAAAGAACCCTTTTCCAAGTCTGCTATAATAAATAAATTTGCCACAACTTATATGGGTAAATATTTTAGCAAACTTTTTGATAATAATATTAAAATTTCTTACAAGCCCCAAAGGATTGATCTTATTCCTAAATTGCATCCTGGAAAAGTTAAGGATTTAATTATAAAATTTGATGAAAGAAAAATGGCTGGGCAATACATTAAAGATTTGGGGATGGATAATCTAAAAGAAAGGGAAATCAGCCAGTTGTCTGGTGGGGAATTGCAAAAATTGACAATAATTGCTACTGCCTGCAAAAAAGCAGATGTTTATTATTTTGACGAGCCAGCTTCATTTTGTGACATTACCGCCAGAATAAAAATTGCCAAGTTAATAAGAAGCCTTGCATCAGAAAATGTTTCAATAATAGTAATAGAACATGATTTAGCAACTTTGGATTATGTATCCGATGAAATTCAAGTTATTTATGGAGAGCAGGGAGCTTATGGAATTGTTTCGCAATCAAAAGGAGTAAATAGGGGGATTAATGAATATCTGGATGGATTCCTGCCAGATGATAATGTACGTTTTAGGCCTTACCCAATCAAATTTCATGATTGCTCCCAAAGGGCAGAAGGGCAAAATACGATTTTATACAGCTATCCAAAAATTGAAAAAAGTTTTGAAAATTTTAAATTGCAAGTAAGGCCTGGTGATTTAAGGGAAGGAGAAGTTTTAGTGGTTATGGGAGCAAATGGCTTAGGCAAAACTACTTTGCTTAAACTTTTGGCAGGAGAAATAAACCCTGATAAAGGCAAATTAGATAAATTGAAAATTGCATATAAAGTTCAATACCCATCAAATGAAATTGAAGGGACAGTTAGGGACTGGCTTATGAAAACAGCCAAAAATAAAATCCATTCTGGCTGGTACAAGCAGAATATTCTCAAAAAATTAGGTTTGAATAAACTTATGGATAATAAAATCAAAACCCTTTCTGGAGGTGAACTTCAAAAATTATACATCGCTGTAACATTATCTCAAGATTGTGACATCTATGCATTGGATGAACCCTCTGCCTTTATAGATGTTGAAGATAGGTTGAAAGTAGCTGAAGTTATAAAAGAATTTGTAATTAAAAATGAAGTTGCAGCTATTGTTGTTGACCATGATGTACAGTTTGTTGATTATATTGGTGATTCAATGTTGGTATTTGAAGGGGAGCCTGGGATAGAGGGGCGCATGGTTGGGCCATTAAGCAAAAGAGAAGGCATGAACAGGGTTTTGAAAATGCTGGACATTACCTACCGCCGTGACAAGAATACATTAAGGCCCAGAATCAATAAACCAAATTCTCAATTGGATAAACAGCAACGTTCAAAAGGGGAATTCTATTATAGTTAATTATGATATATATATTTAAGTTTAATTTTCTTTATATATCAAATATTCTTTACACAATCTATGGGGGAAAAGAGGTGGTTTATAATCCAAGTTTCTGATTGGGATTTTTAAATCCCAATGTTGGGATTATAAACTCTTTTCATTTATAAAAATGGTTAAAGTAAAAATTATTCAATCTTATCAAGATTTGCCCTTGCCCAAATATCAAACTCTTGATAGTGCAGGGATGGATGTTCATTCTGCTCAAACTTTGATTTTAAAAAAAGGGGATATTGCCACTATCCCAACTGGCTTAAAAATGGCACTTCCTAAAGGATATGAACTTCATATTAGGCCAAGAAGCGGCTTGGCTGCAAAGTATGGGATTACTGTTTTGAATACCCCTGGAACGTTAGATGCTGATTATAGGGGCGAACTAAAAGTAATTTTAATTAACCATGGTCAAAATGATTTTGAAATTAAAAAGGGAGACAGGATTGCCCAGATAATATTAAATAAGTATGAATGTATAGAATGGGAAGAAGTAGATGGCCTTGACAATACCAAAAGGGACATTATGGGATTTGGAAGTACTGGGCTTTAATTTTAGAAATATTTAAATATTAACTTTTATTAAGGTTTTTTGGAATGGAAAAAGTAATAATAGGATTAACAGAAAAAATTGAGATTGAAGGTATGAAAATAATCGCCAAAATTGATACTGGTGCAAATAATAATTCAATATGTAAAACACTTGCAAAAGAATTAAAGCTTGGTCCAGTAATTAAAAATATATTAATTAAGGCTCCTAATGGCTCTGAATTAAGACCTGTTATTAAAGCTAAATTAAAGATTCATAATAAAACAATGGAAACCACATTTAATATCGCTGACAGATCCAAAATGAAATATAGTGTATTAATTGGACAGAAAGTATTAAAGCAAGGTTTTCTTATTGATCCAACAAAATGAGACTAGGTGTAATAAGTTTGGGGGGCACAACCAGCCAATGGATTGCTCAAAAAGCATTGAAATATTTTAACATTTCTGACATGATTGATATCAAGCAGATATTTATAGAAACAACAAGCAAAAGACAAGAAGTATATTACAATAAAAAACCATTGGACCACTATGATTGTATCTATATCAGAGGTTCATTTAAATATAACCTTCTGCAGACTGCAATCACTACCGTTTTACAAGAACAATGTTACTTGCCACTAAAAGCCCAATCATTCAATTATTGCCATAATAAATTTTCAACATTGCTTGCTTTGCATAAAAAAAATATCCCCATTCCTACAACGCACTATGCCCCGAATGTTGAAGTTGCCAAAAAAATTCTCGAGAATGTAAATTACCCAATCATTATTAAAATCCCAATGGGAACACAGGGAAAAGGGGTTATGTTTGCAGACTCAATAGCATCAGCCAAATCTGTTTTGGATGCGATGGAAATATTTAAACAGCCATTTCTAATTCAAGAATATATTGAAACTGGTGCAACTGATACAAGGGCAATTGTTGTAGGAAATAAAGTTATTGCAGCTATGAAAAGAAGAGCAATTGGTAATGAACTAAGAGCCAATATTCATATGGGCGGCTCCGGAAAAAAATATGAATTGGATTTTGAAACTGAAAGGATTGCTATTGAAACTGCTAAAGCAGTTGGAGCAGAGATTTGTGGCGTTGATATTTTAGAAGGGAATAAAAAAGTGGTTATAGAAGTAAATACTTCCCCAGGCTTAAAAGGAATTTCGGCCACTACCGATAAAGACCTTGCAAACAGCATAGCTAAATATCTTTATACAAATGCAAGAGAATTTGCAGAAAAACAGAAAAAGGCAACCTATTCAAATATTATTGGATCATTGGCGCCTGCTGTTAATCATCCTAAGGAAATAATTACTAATCTGGATATAAGGGCTGGGAAAATTAAATTGCCGGCAGGGCTTTCTCAAATAGCAGGATTTAATAATAACCAAGAAATCTATATTAAAGCCCAAAAAGGGAAAATTGAAATAAAAGAATATAATATAAAGGGAGGAAATTGAAATGGGAAAATGTCCATTTGTTGATAGGGAATGTACAAGTGAATGTAAGGCATATGATGAAAGTAAAACTATGAATTGTTTTGTTCTTCATAAATTTGATAGAACTAACATATTATTAAATTTCATCGAAAAGAAAATAAGTGGCAGGGATTAATTTTATTCCCTTCCATATTTATCTTCAATTCTTTCAATATCATTTTCATCAAAACTGCCAAAAGAAATTTCTAAGACTCTGGCTATTTTATTTGATGATAGCCTATGTATTGCGCCTCTGGAGATAAATATTTCTTCATTTTTTTGAGGCTGCCAAATTCTATCATTTAACTCTGCAATTAATCCTTCATCAAGTACCACCCATAATTCATCCCTATTCTTGTGCTTTTGTTTGCTCAAAGTTTCTTTAGGATTAACTGTAATAATTTTTACAGTAGATATCTCATTTTGAGTATATTGTTTAAAATTGCCCCAAGGTTTTTTTTTAAAGAGAAAACTTTTGGTCATCCCTTTGGTACTCCCCACTTCTCAACAACAAACTTGAGTTCATTATGATTCTGTGCATATTTTTCCAAAGGTATTTTTTTCATGGCAGCATATAAAGCCTGCCTAACAGAAATTGCTCCAGCTTTTGTTCCTTGCTGGTGTGCATGCACGCCACCGCCAAACATCATGGCAATATCCTTCCCCATCCTTTTTATAACTAAAGGTATGCCTCCTGGATGCAAGCCACCAGATGCTACTGCCAATACAGGTTTAGTGTTATACCATTTTTGCTTTAATATATGATGATTTAAATTTGGTTTAATTATTTCATTTTCAACTTCTTTTTCTATATCTAACACTTCTTCGGGACCACCTTCCATTTTTCCAACATCAGCTGTACCTGTATGCAAACTATCCACTCCCAACATCCTAGCAAGTTTTGCAAGCAATAGCATGGACATTCCATGCCTTGTAGTTCTAGTCAATGCAGCATGGCCTGCCCTATGGCAATGTATGGCCAAGCCTTGGCTTTTTTTCCTTAAAGTATGTACTCCTGCCCAACCAACTGTCAACAGGTCAACCATTACTGCCTTGCCACCAAGTGATCTGACATAATCCATCCTCCTCAACATTTCAAAAGTTTCTGCACTTACATTAGGAAAATAAATTTTTCTTTCTCCTGTTTCCCTTTCTGCCTTTTCTAAATATTTAAGAACCAAACTCACCCTATCCTTAAATTTATTAAATGCCATTGAAGTTAAATTCTCATCATCCTTGACAATATCCAATCCGCCAGACCATGCCTGATAAGCAACTTCTGCCCATTGCTTATGGTTTAGTCCCAATTTAGGCTTTACAATTGTTCCAACAAAAGGCCTTTTTTTTACATTAAGAAATTTTCTGAGCCCTTTTATTCCCATTCTGGGACCAGGAAATGATTTGATTATTTTTTTAGGAAAACTTATATCTTGAAGCCTTAAATTATTTATTGCCTTCATCCCAAAAACATTTCCGGCAATTGATGACATAATCTGGCAGAGGTTGCCCTTTTCAAATAATTGTATGGGGTAAGCTATTTTAATTGTTTTGGTTTTTTCATTGACATAATAAACATGGGGCGCTAATTTTTTAATAACCGAATTGCTAAGGGTTTTTATGTCAGACCATGTATCTATTGAACTTTCGCCGGCAATATGTGTGGCTGCTTTTTCAAGTTTAATCCTATTTGGCTCAACATAGAACTCTGCTAAAACATCACTCCTTTTTGGGATATAGCCTTTATCAATATATTCATGCATATTTTAAATAAATATCAACTTCTATTTAAAATCTTTTATTCTTGCTGCCTTGTATAATTTTTAAGGGCTGTTTATATTTTTGGTATTCATGCTGACCAAATCTGTATGGGCAGAGGAATCTGGGGAAAATATTTTTTAAAAGGATATTCTGCTAAACTAGTGCCTTCAAAAAAGCATAAGAAATAGGCTGTTTCTTCTTAATTTTTACAAGAAAGATTGTTTGGATTTCTGATATTTTAAGCATTTCTATCAAATATTCTATCTAAAAAACTGCCAATCGCTTCGAAAACATTTCCCACAGTTTCACTAACTTGTTCTCCCACAGTTTCACTAACTTGTTCTGTGACTTTCATTTTATTTCCACTAACTGCTGGACCTTGGCCTGGTTCATCCCCAAATTCACTTGAAGCATCTTTACATTTAATATCAATAATACATTCCCATCCTTCGCCACTAGGACCCATTACCTGTTCCCCATAACAATGTTCACACAAAGAAGAGCATTCATTTTCTTTTTCATTAACTTGCTTATCAGTTAAGCAAGGCCCTTTATATAAATACAAGCATTCCTGCGCACACCTTTGGCAGACTTCATTCCCACTTTCCCCTTCCTTACTAGGACCGCAGATTATTGTTGAATCAATCTTAGCAACACAATTCATAATACACTGCTCTTCTTCATTTGCTGCTTCAGGTTTTTTGTTCATTCCGCATTCCCGCTCGCACTCACTCAAATGAACATTCATACAAGAAGCATATTCAGGTCCATCAATACAAAAACTGCCTATGCAATTTTGTATGCATTTCTCTTCTTGGCTTAACGCTTCTGAGGGACCTGCATTGCATTGCTTCATGCATTTTTCTTGATTGCTGGCCACACAAGCTATGTCCCCTCGTTGACAGCCAACTGCAACACAATTTTGCATACATTCCAGTTCTTCTGGAGGAATTCCATGATGCTCATTTTCAGAAGAATCTAAAATGTTCATGCCAATTAAGTGTTCTGGATGTAGTAGGATAACAATTGAAATCAAAAAGATTATGCCAATTATTATTAAATATATTTTTTTCATAATTAAATAATATCAAGCCACCTTAAATAATTAATGTTTTTTCAAAGCATTCGGGATTCAAAAAAAGGAATTGATTGCCATGCCTTCTTTTAACCTTGTCACAGAAGGAACTGACATTTTAAAAACAGAATTATTAAGCCTTTTTCTTAATCAGGATATAAGTGGCTTCCAAGTTTATATTGTAGGGACTAATATTTTAAAATTCTGTCATGTAAAGAACTTGAAAAAATTAATGGAAAGTTAGGGGTTTCTAAAAGTAGTGACATCTTTTCCACCAATATATGAAACTGCTATAATATTTAGCAAAATCCCGTAAATTTTATATATAAACCAAACATTAGCCCTCACAATGGATCAAATAATTTTCTTAGGGACTGGAGGAAGCCGCTATGTAATGGCTTCTCAAAGGCGTTATACCGGAGGCATATTGATTCAGCATCAAGAGAATCAGCTTCATATTGATCCTGGTCCAGGGGCATTAATCAGATGCCATGAATTTGGGATAGACCCTACTAAAACAACAGCCCTGCTTGTATCACATAAGCATATTGATCATTCCAATGATATTAATGTTTTAATTGACACAATAACAATTGGTGGAAAACATAAAAAAGGAACATTAATCTGCTCAGAATCCTTGGGATATAAATCCAGTATTCTTGATGTTTCAAGACTTAATTGGCTAAATAGATTAATTTATTTAAAGCCCAACGAAATTACAAGGCTTGGAGATATCACAATAGAAGCCTTGCCAACCAAGCATTCTGATGAAACAGGTATAGGCTTTAAGATTATAACCAATAAAACAGTATTATGCTATACTTCTGATACAGATTATACAGCAAAAATTGCAGACAGCTACCTTGATGCAGATATCCTAATTTTAAATTGCTCCCTTCCAGAATTGATGCCGGCTAAAAACCATCTTTGTGCTGGCAAAACCGCAACAATTTTAGAAAGGGTCAAGCCCAAACTGGCAATACTAACTCATTTTGGCAATGACATGCTCGATGCAAACCCTTTATATCAAGCAAGAGAAATTCAAAGAAAAACAGGGGTTCAAACAATCGCTGCCCATGATGGTCTAACAATAAATCCAATTTCATATTCAGCATCCTCAAAACAGAAAAGGCTTAATTCTTTTAAAAAATAAAGGAATTACAGTTGGCGATTATATCAATTTATAACATTTTTGGTTTTTATCCCAAACATATTTAAATAATAACTGGAATTATTGCTGTTATGGATCTGCCTAAAAATTATAATCCAAAAGAAGAAGAACCAGCCATTATAAAATTTTGGTTAAACAATCAAATATTTAAGTTTGATAAAAAATCACAAAAACCAATATTCTCAATTGATACTCCCCCTCCAACTGTTTCTGGCAAAATGCATTTAGGCCATGCATTCATGTATTCACAGATGGATTTTATTGCCAGATATAAAAGAATGGCAGGGTTTAATGTATTTTATCCCTTTGGCACAGATGACAACGGCCTTCCAACTAAATTACTTATTGAAAAAATAAAAAATATTAAGGGCTCAGATTTAACAAGAAAAGATTTTACTAATCTCTGCCTAAAAACCCTAAATGAAGAATTAAGGCCAAAATATATTGCAGACTGGAAAAGAATCGGAACCAGCTGTGACTTTGAATTATTCTATACCACTATTGATAAGCATTGTCAAAAGATTTCACAAAAATCATTTATAGATTTATACAAAAAAGGCAGGGAATACAGAACAGAAGCAGCTGCAATGTTCTGTCCAAAATGCCAGACTGCCATATCACAGGTTGAATGTGAAGATAAGGAGATCCAATCTCATTTCAATGATATAGTCTTTAAAGTTAAAAATAAGAATAAAGAAGAGAATATTATTATTGCCACTACCAGGCCTGAATTGCTGCCGGCATGTGTAGCAATTTTTTATTATCCTGATGATAAAAGGTATAAGCATTTAAAAGGAAAATCTGCCAAAGTTCCATTATTTAATTTTGAGGTGCCAATACTTGAAGATGAAAGGGCTGATCCTGAAAAAGGAACAGGAATTGTCATGTGCTGCACCTTTGGTGATTTGACTGACACTGAATGGCAAAAGGCCCATAAACTGCCAATAAAAGAAGCCATCAATAAAAAAGGTGAAATGACCGGCTTAGCAGGAAAATATAAAGGATTATCAATTGATAAAGCAAGAAAACAAATTATAGGGGATATGAAGGCCAAGGGATTATTATTAAAACAAAAGCCCATTTCTCACATTGTTAATGTTCATGAAAGGTGTGGCACCCCTATAGAATTTATCCACTCCAAGCAATGGTTCATAAAATATCTTGATTTAAAAGATAAAATGAAAGATTGGGGTAATTCACTAAATTGGTATCCAAAACATATGAAAAATAGATACGATAATTGGGTTAACGGATTGCAATGGGACTGGTGCATTTCAAGGCAGCTTCCTTTTGGGGTGCCTTTCCCTGTTTGGTATTGCAAAAAATGTGGAGAAGTAATCCTAGCTAAAGAAAAGGATTTGCCTGTAGACCCCACCTCAGACAAGCCCCAAATCAAAATTTGCCCAAAATGCAATGGGAAAGAATTCGAGCCTGAAAAAGATGTTTTGAATACTTGGGCCACATCATCATTAACACCGCAAATTGCTGCAGGACTAGTCCCAGAGATGTACGATAAATTATACCCTATGGCTATCCGGCCGCAAGCTCATGATATAATCACTTTTTGGCTATTCAATACAGTAGTAAAATCCCAGCTTCATAATAGTATTAATCCTTGGAGGGATTGTGTTATTTCTGGCTGGGCGCTTGACCCAAAAGGGAAAAAAATGTCTAAGTCAAAAGGCAATATTATTGAGCCCCAAGAAATGCTGGACAAGTATTCTGCAGACAGTTTAAGATTTTGGGCAGCAGGCTCAAAATTAGGGGAAGATTTGCCTTTTCAAGAAAAAGATCTTGTCACAGGACAAAAATTTGTAACAAAATTATGGAATGCTTCAAAGTTTGCATTGATGCATTTAGAAGATTATGATGGGGTCAAGCCCAAAAAGATAGAAGCATTTGATAAATGGCTATTATCAAAATTGCATTCAATAATTAAAATATCAAAAGATAGTTTTGATAATTATGAGTATAATCGGACAAAGCATGAAACTGACAAATTTTTCTGGCAAATCTTTTGTGATAATTATTTAGAAATTATAAAAGACAGAATTTATAATCCAGAAGTTAGGGGGAAAGAAGCAAGAAAATCCGCCCAATACACCCTTTACCAGGCAATATTAACCATTATAAAAATCATGGGCCCAATTACCCCCTTCATAACTGAAAAGATTTATCAGTTATATTTTGTTAATAAAGAAAAAATCAAATCTATTCATCTATCTTCATGGCCAGAATTAAATGAGGATAATATAAATACTGATACTGAAGAAATTGGCGATAAATTAGTTCAAATTATTTCTGAAGTCAGAAAAAAGAAATCTGAAGCAAATCTTTCCTTAAAACAACCAGTAAAGGAATTAGTAATCACATTAAAACAAAAAGAATCAAAAGAATTTATTGAAGACCTAAAAGCAACTACAAAAGCAGAAAAAATAAGTTTTGATAAAGAATTTAAGATAAAAATGTGACACAACAAAACTTAAATATCCCTATTTATTGAAAGTAAAGGTGGAATTATGGCATTAACAACAAAACAGAAGCATAAGCTCAAAAGATTTATTCGGACACTGAATAAGATTAAAGGGAGGCATACCGAATTAGTTAGTGTATACATCCCTAAAGGCTATGACCTTAATAAAATTATCAACCATCTCGCCCAAGAGCAGGGTACAGCAGAGAATATAAAAGATAAAACTACCAGAACACATGTAATTGATTCTTTAGAAAGAATGATAAGGCATTTAAGATTATACAAAAAAACACCAGACAATGGTTTGGCAGTTTTTTCAGGAGATGCTTCTGAAAGGGAAGGAAAGGCAGATATTCAAGTGTGGAGTCTTGAACCCCCTGAACCAATTAATACAAGGGTATATAGATGTGATCAAAGCTTCAAGTTGGATTTACTGGAAGAGATGCTTGATACTAAAGAATTATATGGATTAATAGTTGTTGATAGGCGTGAAGGGAATGTTGGCTTCTTAAAGGGGACAAATGTTCAAGAAGTAGTGAAACTAACTTCTGGAGTTCCGGGAAAGACAAGGGCAGGTGGGCAATGCATTCATCCAGAAACTGCAGTGAATTTAGATGATGGGCAATATGTCAAAGCCATGGAACTAAGAATGGGAGATAATGTTCTAAGTTATGACTTTTCAAAAAAAGAATTCATATCTTCAAAAATAAAAAAGATTTGGACAACCAAAAAAGAAAAACTTTACAACATCCAAGTAAAAGAAATCTTGCATTGTTCTAAAGATCATTTGATTTTTTTGGAAGATGGAACAACCCTTCCTGCAGAAAAATTAAAGAAAGGCATGCTCATAATTAACGAAAATGGAAAAAGCAGGCCTATTGAAACAATCTCTATTGAAAACAAAAACATAGAGATGGTGGATATTGAAGTAGCAAACAAAAATTTCATTGCAGAAGGGATTTTGGTGCATAATAGCGCCCAAAGATTTGCAAGGATTAGGGAAGGGGCTGCAAAAGAATTTTTTAAAAGGATTGCGGCAGCTGCCCAAAAAGAATTTTTGGGGAATAAGGAACTAAAAGGGATTTTGGTTGGTGGGCCTGGTCCAACTAAAGAAACATTTTTAGATGGTGGTTATCTCAATAATGAATTAAAAGAAAAAGTAATTTCTATTCAGGATTTAAGTTATACTGGGGATTTTGGATTAAAAGAATTAGTTACAAAAAGTAAAGAGGTCTTGGCACAAGAGTCAATTACAGAAGAGAAAGAAGTTGTAAATGAATTTCTCACAAGGCTCGCAAAAGAATCTAAATTGGTAGCATATGGCAAGAAAGAAGTTGAAAAAGGCATAGGACTAAAAGCTATCGATGTTCTTCTTCTTTCAGAGAATTTAGATCCTGAATATTCAGAAAAGATGGAACTCAATGCTGAAGAAAGTGGAGCAAAAGTTAAAATCATATCTACTGATACAAATGAGGGCGCCCAATTACGTGACCTTGGAGGGATTGCAGCACTATTAAGATATCCTATAAACTAACATAATATTTAAAAATTATTATACAAACTTAATTAATGGAAAATGCAGGAAATAAAAAACAAAATTGAAGCTATTTTATTTATAACTGGAAAATTTTTAGATGTAACTGAAATAGCCAAACTTACAGGGGTTGGATCTATAGGAGTAGTCAGGGATGCCCTGCAGGAATTAGAACAGAAATATTTAACCTCTAAAAATGCCCTGACAATATTTAAAGATAAAGGGAGATATAAGTTAAATATTAAAAAAAAATATTCCCATCTTACAACCCAGCTTCTTACAAACTCTGAATTGGACAAGGGCACCCAAGAGACCTTGGCAATTATTGCCTACAAACAACCAGTTCTACAATGTAATGTAATAAAAATAAGGGGAAATAAGGCCTACGAACAAATAAAAGTATTGCGCGAAGAAGATTTTATAAGTTCAGAAAGATATGGGCGAACAAGGCTTTTAAAATTAAATCAAAAATTTTATGATTACTTTGATGTTATTGAAGATCATTTAGAATCAAAATTTAAAGAAATTGAAACTAAAGTTGGCAATTCTGAAGAAGTTCAAAAAAAATTAAAGGAAAACAAAAAAGAAGGGGATAATATTATTTCAGATTTGCCAAAGGGGTCAATCTCATTTGACTAAAGGTTTTTAGAATGAAAAAATATCATGCAATATTAATCCTAATTTTCTTAATGGCTCTATCTTTTAGGCTATATTTTGTATTTCAAACACCCTATTATAGCAGTGACGATGCATATTTCCATATAAGATATGTTGAGCACCTTAGCAATAACCTAAGGCCTTTTATCCATGATGATTTGAGTTATGGCGGGCGCACTGCCCTTGTGTCGCCATTATTTCATTATTTTTTAACAATATTTTACAAGATAAATCCAGTTCTGGCATTTAAGATTGTGCCAGAAATTTTGCTTGCAAGCTTAGTATTTATAGTCTTCATAATTGCTAAAAGGATAACAAAAGATACCACAAGTGCTTTATTGAGCTCATTAATATCTGGATTCCTGCCCATTTTCATTTTTAATACAACAAATAAAATCTCAATCTACTCACTAGTATTAGTCCTATTATTCTATAGTATTTATTGTCTGTTGGATATCCAAGAAAACATTTCAATATTCTTAATTCTGGCATTCATTTTGCCAATATTGCATCCATTTGGTTTCGTGCTGGGAATTTCTTTTTTATTATATATTATTTTCTTAAATCTAGATTCCATAAACATCAAGCCCCTAAGAAAAGAGGCAATCATTCTCTTTATGCTGATTTCATTGCTTGTAAATTTAATAATTTTCAAAAAAGGCCTTTTAAGTTCAGGGATTTTTGCAGTATGGCAGAACATACCTACTGAATTGCAACTGGATATTTTTAAGAATATGGATCTCCTTACTATAATTACAAGTATTGGTGTAATCCCCTTAATTTTTGGAGTCATGGGCTTTTTCTTAGGGATTTTCAAAAATAAAAAAAGATCAGTATATCTTCTGAGTGCAATGGCATTAACTATGTTATTATTATTATTATTTAAACTAATAAGCTTTTCAATAGGCGTAATGTTCTTGGGCATATTGCTGACTATAATGTCTTCATTGGCATTTGAAAAAATTTCCCGTTACTTAACCTTAACAAAATTTCATAAATTCAAAAAGCATATCTGTATTGTTTTTGTTTTATTAATACTTATATCCTTAGGCATACCATCCTATACTAATGCCACCAAAATAATTTCTAATTCCATAACTCAAAATGAGATAGAGGCATTAACTTGGGCTATGGAAAATACTCCAAAGGAAGCAACAATTCTTGCTGGAGTAAATGAAGGAAACTTAATTACTGCCATCGCTAAAAGAAAAAATGTTTTGGATGATAGATTTTTATTAGTTGAAAATAGGTATGAAGAAATAAAAAAGGCATATACTACAAAATCCCTAGTTATTGCCTCACAGATTATGGACAAGTATGACACAGATTATTTTTACGTTTCAAAAAGGGCTAAAAAGTTTTATAAAATTGAAGAAATAATATATTTGGCTGATGAAAATTGTTTTAAACAGAAATATGGAAATGAAGAAGTTGAAATATACAAAATTATATGCTAAAATTGGATTAATTGCTTTATGTATATTGGTTTTAATAATCATACCTTTACTACGAGGGGGCATACAATTAGGCCATGACCCTTATCTTTTTATCAGAAATGCCAAACATCTTTCTGCATATGATCCTTTAAGTTATGGAGGAAGATTCAACGCCCATTTTCTTGGCATTGCAACAATCTTGAGCTTATCACCAAAGGCACTTTCATATATACTGCCTTTTTTAATAGGCCTAATTTCATTAATGTTATTTTATCAAATATTAAAAGAAAATAATTTGCATGAAAAAAAGCTAATTGTGCTGCTCTTAATAATTTCTCCAAGTTTTATATTTCTATTTAGTACATTAAACAAATTTTTCTTCTCAGTCTTCTTATGCCTATTAGGATATTGGTTATTAATGCATAAAAATAAAATCTATAGATATTTATCTCTCCTAGTTTTTTTAATTCTACCTATATTTAATAGCAAAATGGCAATTATTATGGGGATATTATTAATATACTCCATTTTAAATAAAAAAGATAAAGGATTTATCCTTGCTTCAATAATTGTCCTTTTTTCAAGTACAATCCTTTTTAATGGCTATATATTTTACAATTCCCATTCTTTCAATTTTTTCTTTGATTTGAAAAAACTAACTTTCCATGGAAGGCTGGAAAATTTATTTACAGATTTGGGTAGCCGATATGGGTTAAGTATTTTTGCTTCTATATTGGCAATATTTGGAATTATCCCTCTTTGGAAAAAGAAATACAAAAATTTATTCCTATTTTTTTCAGTTTTGACATTAATAATTTTTTCATTTTTCTTTTCAGAAGCAATTTTTCTAATAAATCTATTTATAGCCATTTTTGCCGCAAAGGGCATATTGTATCTATATCAAAAAGTTTGGGAAAATGAAGTTCTAAAAAAATTAACTATTTTTATTTTTATTTGTGGATTAATTTTCTCTTGCCTATCTTTCTTAAATGAAAGAATTAAAGATGAGCCTACATCTCAAACTATCAATGCTTTGGATTTTTTATCAAATAAGGATTTTGGAACAGTTTTTTCTCATTATAACAGGGGGATTTGGATTAATTATGCTGGAAAAGCCAACATTATGGACACCAATTATTTATTTGCCCCTGATCCCAAAAATGCATTGAACGATTCGCAAGAATTATTTATGACTCGGGATATAGAAAAAGCAAAGAATATCATTGATAAATACAAAATAAAATATATTTTTCTTGATCAAGATTTAAATCATGAAATTTGGCAGCATGATGAAGAAGGTTTGCAATTTATCCTAAAATATAATCCTAATTTTAAAAAGATTTATAATCAAGGAGGAATAAAAATTTGGAAAATAAAAGGGTTAAATAAAAAAGGCTGATATTTTCTAAACATGACATACTCCACACACTAAAGTGTGTAGTTTCTCGGACTTAGCTTGGACAAATATTATTTATCCTCACTACCGATGGCATAGCCACTATGCAACTACTCCTTGACAAAAAGTCTTGGAGATAC
>JAYEMU010000133.1:0-25417 GCA_034718475.1 Nanobdellota archaeon | reverse complement strand
TTCTTTTTTCACTTCCCAACACCCGCCTCTATCAGGACCGATTCTTTTTATTAAGCCATTTTCTTTTAGTTTTGCAAGTTGCATCTCAACAGCTCTTGAAGATATTCTTATCTTGTCAGCGATGCTTTTTGCGCTTATCTTTGGATTTTTTTCTATTAAGCAAATAATTTTCTCCGAAGTTTTCTCCGAAGTTTTCTCCGAAGTTTTCTCCGAAGTTTTCTCCACAGCCTTTACTTTCTTTTTAATTGACTGCCTTTCAAACACAACAGAAAAACCATATTTTAAGACTTTAAAATCAACTTTAACATTATTATTTTTTTATTTATTATAATTAATTGATTCTTCTTAGCCAATTTATCAAATTTTTTCAATAATTGTTCAGAATAATCTTCAAAATAATTCATCATTCTTCCAGTCCATATCGTTTAGCAAAACTCTTTACACGTATAAATTTCCCTTTTCTAATTTTTTCCAATTTTTTCAAATATTCTGCTTCTACCTCAACCTCCTCCACCAGCCCTCTAAACAAACAAAAAACAACCCAAAAGATTTATATAGAAGATAAGTAATATTTATTGTTGATGGACGACCAAAGCAGCCTGGTCCCACCGGTTCTCATTCCGAACACCGAAGTGAAATAGGCTTACGTCCTGCTGTTGTACTGTAGTGTCTACGGGAAGCTCAGGAAGTTGTCCATCACTTTCTAATCAAAAAATTTGTAAAAGCAAGAAAACATTTTAAAAATTTCAGTATTGATGTTCCAACAATCATAAATCTTTTGAGCCTGTAGTGAAATGTTGCAACTTTGCCAAATATTTTAGAATGCACATTTATCCCTATTTTCTTTCAGCCATTTTGTCTTTTCCTTATAATCAGGCATAGCCTTTTCAACCAAGGTCCAAAAATCTCTCGAATGATTTTTTTCGATAAGATGGGCCAGCTCATGAATAATAACATATTCCAATACGTGGTCAGGGGCAAATAATAGCCTTGTGGAAATATTTATATTGCTTTTGCTTGAACAACTGCCCCAATTTGACTTATTATTCTTAAAAAATATTTTATTGATTTTTTGATTAAAATGCTTTTCATTAAGTTCATGAATTTTTTTTTGGAGGCGAGGCAAGTGCTTCTTGGCAATAATTCGGCTCAATAAAGCAGAAACATGCTTGTTCTGCACATTTTTTGGCAAAATAGAGGATAAATGCATATAGATTATATTATCCTTAAGCTTGGCAGAACTGCTTTGTTTTGCACTTGAACTGATTCTCAGCAAATACTCTTCATTGCCAACCTTAAGAGTGTCGCCATCATTGTATTCCTTTTGGCTATTCCTAAACTTTTCAGGGTTTTCTTCTAGCTTCTTCCTTGCCCAGAGCTTCATCCTCATTAATTGCCTGAACCTTTCTCCCCTATCTAAAAATCTAGGGATCCTAATATTAATAGAATTCTTGCCAATAGATGTCCTGCAGTTCTTCCTATTTTCATAATATACTTTCACTGGATACTGCTTTCCATTTATATTTAAAATTTCGGTCAAATTTTCTCACCCAATAGCCATTTCCATAAAGGAGTATATTTACCTTTTGCTTCTTTAGCTTTTTCTCCCTTTCCACTCTGCAAGGATTGTTTTTGTTATATCTGGCATAGTACAATTTAATACATACGTACCATATAAAGATTTATATATCCTAAACAAAACAATAGCCTTCCATAAAAAGCCTCTTCAAAAGCTTCTATGACGCCATCAATATTACTTACATGTAATTATATCATATAAAGGATAGTTACATTTCAGTAGCAGTAAAATTATAATGCCTCTAAATTCTTTCTAGAGGCTATAGATTTAAAAAATCCTAAACAGAACAATAGCCTTCCATAAAAGCCTCTTCAAAAGCTTCTATGACGCCATCATCCATTTGACTTTCTCTTCCCTCTCTTACATATATGTTAGTTTCCATAATCTCACCTCATTTTTTTGTAATGGTAATTTTCTCAATTGCATTCCAAAGAGTTTGCTAATAGTTTCCTGCTTTAAATCAACCATTGACCATCATCCCCCTCTGCAATTTATCAAAATGATTCCTGATAGACTGAACAACCGTATTATGCATAAACATAAGCCTTTCCCGTGCAGCAATCATTTTCCTGTATTCGTCCCAATCCATATAGTTCACACTATTCTGCTTAAACATCATTTTCACCTCCAAGTTTAAGAACTATATATGATTAAAAAAAAAGAATTTATAAAGGTTACGCACACCCATGTCCAGTGGCGTGTGGTTAACAATATTGCTTCACAAAATCTTTAATGCCTAAATCTTTCCCAGTAGAATATTTAACCAAGGCATCCCATCTCATGCTTGCGCCAGGAAAAAACACCCTCTCACGAAGGTATTTCCCGACATTCTTGTTCCCATTGTAATGCCCTATATTATCCAAAATATAATTATGGAGCTGTGAAGCCATCAATTCGCCTAATTGATAGTTATGGTAATATACAGGTGAAATGCTCAAGTGTATCTTTGAGGCATAATCCGGCTTATCACGGCCTTCAGGCTTTTTGATATGCTGGTACTTCTCCACTAAATTCCACCAAAGGCCATTCAAATCCTGGTCAGGATTCTCGTACATGCCCTTTTCGAAATTTACCATGACCTGCATCCATCTGCTCAATATCAGCTGGTCAGCCCGATTAATCTCTTTGCCTTTCTTTTCCAGCTTCTTGCCTTCTTTTTCAGTAAGCCCCATTGCATTTTTCATCCATCTTCCATCAAAAGAAAGTTTGCCAAACATCATTGCAATAGCCTCTGTAGTAAAAATATGGGCTGCATCCCTGAGCAAAAACGGCAGTTTCTTATTCGTTCCAAGATAATACACAGCATGCCCGCTTTCATGAAGCATTGTGCCCATTTGCTCAGCATTATTCATTGCATTCATCAATATCCTGACATCATCCTTGTAGTCCATTGTGATGCAGAAAGCATGCGGGCATTTGCGTTCTTTCTCGTATAGGTCGCTTTTGGCCAAAATCTGGTCAATTGGAAGCCCGATTCCCTGATAGAATCTTGTTGCAAGGTACACAATGTCAAGGTTTTTGTAATATTTGTTTAATGACACCCCGCTGATTGGATTTTTCTGGAAAAAGGCATCTGAATAATGCCATGGCATCAGGTCATCAATGCTTACCCTGAACCTTTTTGCAAGCTGCCTGTCAATCTTCCCTTTAACTTTAATGAATGCTTTTTCAGTTTTAGAAAAAAGATTGTCAAAAATACCATTAAGCCATTTTGGGTCAATCTCCTGCAGTTTCAGGCTCATGGTATAATAATTGTCATAGCCCAATGCTTCAGCAGCAGAATTCCTTAATTTCACAAGCTCAATAAGGTTATTGGATACTTTGGCGCCAACTGCTTTCTGCGCTTCCCAGTATTTCCGCCTTACATTGCTGTCGTTTTCTTGATCCAAAGCTTTTTCAATATCATTCTGCGTAACTTTCTTGCCGTCAACAGTCCCGCGGAAAGTATTAAATTCCATTGATAATTTTGTGCTTCTCTTGTTCAGTTCTTCAATCACCTTTTTTGGCAGCTGGTTTGCTTCAAATGCATTCTTCAAAAGTACAAGCTGCCTTCTGAGCCAAGGTGCAGAGACTTTTTCCTCTGAAATATTTTTAAGAAATTCATAATGCTTTTTGCTGGAATAAATTTGGTCCCAAAGATTGCTGAGCTTTTCCCTTTCCCCATAGCTTTTGGGGTTTCCAGTAACTTCTGAATCCCACATAGCATTAGTGAGTTTAGAATATAAGGGGATTATTATTTTTTCATGCGCCTCTAAAAATTTTTCAAAGTCTTTTTCGGTTGCCATAAGAATATTTTACTAAAGCAGATTTTTAAATTTTATGCATTACTTTTTTTCAACAACCTGCAGCCTTGATATCTTTCCGCCTTTAGAGGTTATGTCAGGAATTATTTCAATAAGGCCTGCATCAGCCAAGTCCTTAATCTTTCGCTGGAATGTCCTATAGGTTTTATTGTGATCCTTATTATATTCTGCATGAATCTCAGTACTGATTTTTCCCTTATTACTTTTAATAAGGCTTAATATTTCTTTATCTTCATCATTAATATTTTTTGAACTAATTATCTTAAAGCTATTTAATTTTTTTAATGCTTCCTCGGCATGCCTTGCCAAAATCTTTTTAGAACTTTCATCTTCTGCTATTTGGCCTGCCTCCCTCAATAAAAACAGCCCAATCCTTATATCTTCAAGTTCAGAGGCTTTGCTAACAATTATTTCAAATGCTTCATCTGACCATACTTTCGGCACAAAGGCATATTCCAGCCTTTGCCTTAAAATCCCTTCTGTCTCAGAAAGGGAATAAGCTTCAAACTCAACAATTTCTGGAATCAGCCTTGACCTTACCCTATTATCAAGCTTAATTAGCCAACCCTTATCATTTGTTATCAAAAAAATACATTTTTTATAAATGTCTTCCAGCAGCTGATAAATCATTTGGTCAGAATCAATCTTATCAATCTCATCAAATACAAAAACTGCAGACTTTTTATTAAAAATATCAGCAACTACTTTCATTAGCTCATCAGTTTTTTTATTCTGAACCCATTTATAGCCAATTTGCTTGCAAATTTCCAAGATAATCTTATGAGGGGTATCTTTTTTCCAGCAGTTTATATATATTGGAACAATCTTTTCAGTTTCAAATTCAAGATCCCTCAAAATAAATTTCGAAGCAGCAGTCTTGCCGATTCCAGGCTTGCCGGTAATTAATACATTCTGCCCGTTTCTTCCAAGAAATAAAGGCTTAATGCACGAAGCAAGGTAATGCTGCTTGTTTTCCCTATAAGGAAGAAGCTTCGGCAGATAATCATAATCAAGAACCTCTGGATTAATGAATAAGGACTCATCCTCTTTTAAAAAATTTTCAAATAAGTTCATTATAAAACAATCATAGGCTGCATATTTTTATTTATTTCTATACTAAAGCCTTTATTCTTGAAGCAATTCTTCCTTGCTTTTTTGAGCTTTCTTCTTGGATTTCTCAGAATCGCGGTTATAGCCTTCCATAAAGCCTGCTTCCTGCTCTTCAATTTCATCATCTTCAAGAAGATCGTCCACTTCTTCATTATCATAAACATCTTCCGGCTTTTCATTTTCTGCAAGGCCTTCTTCCTTGCCTTCAGTTATCTCTTCATCCTTCAAGTCCTGCTCTTTTTCAAAATCCTCTTTTGCTGCTAATTTTTGAGTATTTTTCCATTGCTCGTCTTCAACTTCTTTCAGATGCTTTTTATCTTTTTCTTTTTTAAGCTTCGCCTTCTCGACCTTAAGCTCATCTGGATTAAGGTCTTCAATTAAATCGTCTCTTGTTTCGTCTACCATAATTTATAAGAAATTGTTTATTGATTAATAAAGATTTCTATATCTTGACCATGTGTTCGGAAAACAAGTTTTTCTTTTTGTATCTCTTTCCTAAGGTGTTTTAACCTATAGCCCTTGTCATATGACCATTCTGCAAAATCAATAAGATAAAGCTTTTCTTCAAGAGGGCTGTAAAGAGAATTTTCTGCCCAATCATAATCCATTGGAAATATTTGCAAATTGAGAACCTTTTTTATTGCGTGCCGGAATTGCTGCAATGCTTTTTTTTGTTCTTTTTTTTGAAGATGGGGAATAGGCTTGCCTTCAATCTTCTGCATCAAAAAATACCAGTTCAGACTCCAGTATTCAAAAGCAGAATCACAATAGATTAATCCATAAGGCTCAGGCACATTTACTCCCTTTTCATGCAAAATCTTTGTGAAAAATAATTCATGTTCTGCAGTTTTTTGGGTATAGAAAGCCTTGGCAACAATTTGTGAATTTACTTCATAAATGCGATGATGCCTGTAAGTCCTATTGCTCTGCAAGGCATCTATTAGATTTCTTTTTAATACATCCATAACTTTTCTGGAAAGATAAGAATTATATAAAGCTTGTGTTCTAAAGTGACATTAAAGTTTCGTCTTGATTTTTAGCAGTTTGATGTGGATTTTGGTGGGTTGGATGATTTATTTTTGTTTTTTTTATCATAAACCAAAACAAATTCAAGGACACTTTTCTATTTAACTGTCAAACTTGGGATATAATTTAAAAAATAAGTTACTTATATTTTTTAAATTATATAGTACAATACAGAACTAAACAAGAGATTTAAAAACGTAAATTCTGTCTTTTTAATGTTTTTTTTGCATCAATTCAATAAATCCCTATTCCTTAATATTTTTTCATAAGGTCTCATTTCTAAAATGTAAATAAATTCCTTCTTCTCTTTTTTGAATAGTTCTATAATTTTTTTATAATCAATATCTCCATCATCTAATGAATTGTGCAAATCTTTACCAAAATTATTATGTAAGTGGATTATATTAGTATAATTCTTTATTTCTTCAAAAAAGTTATAAACATCTTCTTTTGCAGTATTAGCATGTGCAAGATCATAAGTGAAATCTAGCCCTTCAACATTTTCTAAAATCTCTTTTACATCTTTTAATTGCCAAAGAGGATAATCAGAACCTTTATCATCATTTTCTATACTAATACTAATACCTTGCTTTTTTCCTTCCACTACAATTTTTTTCAAGTTCTCAATAAGAGATTTTTGGGTTTTATACTGACCAATTTGTTCCACATATCCACTATGGAAAGTTAATACAGAGGCGCCTATATCTTTAGCAAAACTAATTGTTTTTATAAAATATTTATAAATCCCTTCTGCTACTTCTTTAATGCTTGTATTTGTAGCCATAAAAAAAGGCATATGGATTACAATCTTATTTCCAAGTGAAGAAAATTCCTTAAACTTCTCAATCTCCCGTTTATTATAATCCATATTAGGTTTCCAGCTTAATTCTATACATAACGTATTAAATTTATTTTTTATAGCAAAATTTACATCATCCTCAATATTTGAATTTAGTTGTGTATTAAATCCCATATAAATCTAAAAAATGGATGCTTCCTAAAAAATAATCTGCTTTTATACTTTTTCAAAACCATCCAAAATTAAATAACTATCAACAAAATTTCCATTATTCAACCCGTACAGAAAATTAAAAAATTCTTTATTAGATTTAAATACTAAATCAGCAATAATATCATATCGCCCTACTGTTTCACTTAAGAAGATTAAAGATTTTTGTGACTCCAAAAAAATTTTACTATTTAGACTATTCTTACTTCTGATTAAAATACTTTTAGTTAAAAACCCTAATTTATTAGCATTCAATGAAAAACGACAGGATATATAATCCCTATATTTATTCTTAAGTCGATATTTTTTTTGTGTAGATTTAATTTTCCCACTGAGATAATCTAGAAATTCATTCTTAGCCTTGAAACCATTTATTGATTTTTCAAGAAGATAATTGTTTTTTATAATAGAGTTATAAATAAAATTATGCGGATAATTGATATAATTTTTTATTATGAAAATGTCATGCAATCTAAAAGATTCTATCTCTTTAAGTTCATTTACAAATCTTACAAGTTCTTCTTCAGATTTGTACTTCAAAAATATACCTAATTGATATTTCCCTATGTATACATTAAAATATTCTGTATTATCATTTTTTTTTAAGAAATTTAGCACTTCTTCAGAAATATTTTTGTTAAAATTGAAATAAATATGCACACAACAATAACCTAACTTCAAAAAATTAACTATGGGTTTAGGTCCGGAAATTATCTGATTTTGTAAAAGATTATTGATCCTTAATCTAACAAATGCCTTACTTCTCTTAATAAGTTTTCCAATCTTACTATAATTTTCTTGATTTATTGTCTCAAAAGCCTTAATTATACAAATATCCCATTTGTCCAGTTTACTTTTTATCATTTTTAAGTAATTTTATAACAATTAGTAAAAATAAATAGCCTTATTAGTTTATATATCTTTCGTTTTAAACGATATAAAAGGAGAATTAAAAAATGATTGTGGTAAAAGAATTTACTTTTGATGCAGCACATAAGTTGATTAATTATGATGGGAAATGCAAAAATTTGCATGGCCATACATATAAAATAAGAATTTCTATTAAAGGTCAAGTAAATAAAGAAAGTGGATTCTTGATGGATTTTGGAGATGTGAAGAAAATTGTAAAAGAAAATGTTATTGATATTTTTGATCATTCTTATATTAATGATATAATTGAACAACCAACAGCTGAAAATATGATTATATGGATTTGGAATAAACTAAAATCATTATTACCATTATATGAAATATGGTTATGGGAAACACCTACTTCTTATGTAGTATATCATGGAGAATATAATGAAAATCAATGAAATATTTTTAAGTATTCAAGGAGAAGGACTCGAGATGGGTTTACCTACTGTTTTTGTGAGAACATCTGATTGTAATTTAAGATGTAATTATTGTGATACCACATATGCTTATAATGAAAGTAAGGAGTTGAGTGTCAAAGAAATTTTTGCAATAATAGAAGATTTTGGCATAAAAAGAGTTTCCATTACTGGTGGTGAACCCTTATTACAAAAAGAAGAATTGTTGCAATTAATAGAAAAACTAGAAGACTATTCCATTTCTGTTGAAACAAATGGATCTATAGATGTTAGTAGATTACCAGAGAATATTAAAATCTCTTTGGATATTAAATGTCCCTCATCTGGAGAATCAAACAAAATGAGATATGATAATTTGAATCATCTAAAAATCTCTGATCAAGTAAAATTCATTATGGCTACCGATGAAGATTATAATTATGCAAAAGCGATTGTTGAAAAATTTAATGTCCCAAATGTTTTCTTTACACCTGTAGGAGGTTTAGATGCCCAAAAGATAGTAAAAAAAGTTCTAAAAGATAAATTAAACCTAAGAATAGGTTTACAATTACATAAAATAATTTGGAACAAAGATTTGAGAGGAGTATAAACATGAAAGATGTTCAAAATCAAAAAAGTGACATAAAAATTAAGCTTAATCTAGTTGGTGTTAAGGATGTAATATACCCTATTTCCTTAGTAGATAAATCAAATAATATTCAAAATACTGTTGCTTCAATTGCTATGTATGTAAATCTACCAAAAAGTAAAAAAGGAACACATATGTCTAGATTTCTTGAAGTTCTTAATCAAAATAAAAATATTCATCTAAATTCTTCACGCTGGTTTCCAATGCTTAAGAATTTGAAAAAAACATTTAAATGTAGTAGAACAGAAATTAATGTTAAAACTCCTTATTTTATTAAGAAAGAGGCACCTGTTTCCAAGAAACAGTCCCTTTTAAAAATTGATTGTCGTTTTAAATGTATTTTAAATGGGAAGAAGCAGGAGATTATGTCCATTAAAGTCCCAGTCACTTCCCTATGCCCTTGCAGTAAGGAGATTAGCAAATATGGAGCACATAATCAAAGAAGTTTTGTAAAAGTTGAATTAATAACTAAGAGATTCATATGGATAGAAGACCTTGTTAAAATAATTGAAGATTGTGCTAGCTGTGCAATTTATCCCTTACTAAAAAGGTCTGATGAAAAATATGTTACTGAAAAAGCATACGAAAATCCAGTTTTTGTTGAAGACTTGGTGAGAGATGTTGCTCTTAAAATGAAAAAAGATAAGAGAGTAACTTGGTTTAGAGTCACTGTAGAAAATCAAGAATCCATTCATGACCATAATGTTTTTGCAGTCTATGAAGAGGGTGTTAAAAAAGAAATTTAGAACTAAACTATTTTCATGAAGAACAAAAAAAATGAATAAAATAATAAAAATTGATTGGAAGACATTTGAAAGAATGTTAGCAAGATTAATAGAAAAAATAGATAAGAAAAATTTTGATACAGTTATTGGCATATCCAGAGGAGGATTACCTTTAGCTGTTAAATTATCATATCGATTAAAAATAAGAGATTTTCAGGTTCTTAATATTAAGAGGAGCGAATCAGATGTTATTGGAGCATCTATGCTTAAACCACAATATAAAGATGGTTTTCTAGATGTTGAGAAAAAAAATGTGTTATTAGTAGACAGTTTAATTGGGACTGGAGACACAATTAAATTGGCTAAAAAAATATTATTAGAAAACGGTGCTAATCAAGTTTATGTTTTATCCTTATTTAAATGGAATAAAAATAAAGATGAAGTTAATAATTATGTTGAGATTTTAAAAAATGATGATTGGGTGATTTTCCCATGGGAATGATTAAAAAAAATCAAAATCAGATAGAATCTGTAAGTAAATATTTACTTCGCAAAGAATTAGTTATGCGTAATTATCAACATGAGTTCCCAAATTCAAAGAATAAGTCTCTTATTGCTAATTTCCATGCTGTTGTTGAAGTATTAGATCATGATTTCTACAAATTTAAAGCTGGGAAAGTGATCCCTTCAAAAGGGATTATAGACAACAAATATAGAAAGGGAAGTGATTTTTTAAGTATTAAATTAAAGAGATTATTTGAAACTAAACCCTTACAATTCCATCATAAAAACCTAAAAAGTATTACTAAAAGATGTCTGGGAAATATATTTACAGATGAAAAAGGAAATTTAATTGTTGATGATATTGATGAAAGATATCAAGAAATTATGTCTTTGGCAAATATTTTAGAAAAAAAAGGAGGTATACTGAAGATTATAGAAACTTGCAAACAAAAGCTGATTTCTAATGATAACAAAGGCTTTTTTCAAATATTAGAGAAAGTTAAGGGATTTGGTGATGAATTTAATTCAAAACTTAATATTTTAGTAAAAGCCTTAGAATTAAGAAATATCGTGAAGTTCAAAGACTTCGAAAATAAGTCCTCAGCAATTAACTATCAAATAATCTTAATATCGCTTAGAATGGGATTAATAACTGTACTTGATGAAAAACTGAACTTAAAACTACGTGAGAATATCCCTCTTGATTTAAATGAAGAAAAAGAGTTAAAAAATGAAATAAAAAAAGCTTTAGGAATACTAGCCAAAAAAAATCAAATTGATATTTATTTACTGGATGATTTATTATGGAATAATGCACGGACACATTGTCAAAGAAAAAAACCATTCTGCCAGGAATGCCTTTTTAAGCCTGTTTGTAAGTCTCAAAATGATCCTAAATGTTATGCATATCAACAACCAATACTAAGAAAAGAAAAAGAAAAGATTTTAATTATAAACTCTGGAGAGTGTGCATGGAAAAAATGTATCTTTTGTGGATTTGGAAAAATAAAAAATAAGATAAATCTAGAAAAACTTAAAAAAATCATAAAATCCTTTTTTTGTCAAATAAATCCAGGAGATACAATAGCTATTCTTAATTCAGGTAGTTTTTTTGATGACAAACAAATACCTAAACAAATACGAAAGTTGATTTATTCACTAACAATAACAAAAAAAGTAAACTATCTTATTGTAGAATCAAGACCAGAATTCATAGATAAAAAAGAATTATTATTAGTAAAAAAAAGAGGTATTAATCTAAAAGTTGGATTTGGCCTTGAAGTAGCTGATGATGAACTACTTAAAAAACTAAATAAAGGATTTTCCACAAAAGAGTTAAAGAAAGCCATAAAGATTGTACATGAAATGGGTCACAAAGTCAGATTATATATTCTTGCTAACGCCCCATTTACATCTCTAAAAACATTAGAAAAAACAATTTTATTTGCAAAAAAGTATGGTGATGATTTGTATATTATGAATTGTGTATCACATAAGAATACTTTATTAGAACATTTAAATAAATCTAAAAAATGGACTCCTTGGAATGATAAGGAATTTTTGGATAACATTGAGAAATATAAAGATCTCAATTTGTTTATTGAACTAAATAATGAGGTGATAGAAGATGAAACCTTCGTTTGCGCGTAATAACTGGATTTATTTGAGAGGTGTAGGAAAAATGTACTTACATCACCCTACATTTAAAAAATGGTTTAGATATATTACAACAAAGTATAAAGTCCCAAAAAATAAAGAGTATTTACTCTTAATTCCATGTGCTTGGGGAAAACCATATTCACAATCATATATCCACTACTTAATAATACAGGAATTAAGTAAACTGCCCTTTTATAAAAAAATCCATCAGGTGATAATGTCTAATGCAGGGATTATACCAAGAGAATTTGAAGAGGATTATCCATTTATGTCCTATGACTGGAATCCAATCTATGAAACTGAAGAAACAAAAAAAATGTATCTCGAAGTAACTAAAAAAAGAATTTTAAAATATCTAGAAAGACACGCAAAAGATTATAAAAAAGTGTTTATTTATTTTAGGCGTGAATCTGAAGAGGAAGAAGCTGCTGTCAAAGCGTGCGAAAAGCTTAATTTAGACTACACAATATGTTTATCAAAAAAGACTTTTCAGAATCTTGATCAAAAAGATTATACAGATTGGGATCAGGTACTTATTGAAAAGACCAGTCTTAGAGATCTGATAAAATCTATAAGGAGAAAAACAAAAAATGGAAGAGAATAACAATAAGGTACTTTTTATAACTGGAAATGAATTTAAAGTGAAATCTGCAAATCTTTTGCTAGAAAATACAGGCATAGAAGTAATTGGTAAAAATATTGAATGCCCAGAAATACAACATGAAGATGTTGTGGAAATAGCTAAGTTTTCAGCAAAATTTGCTGCTAATAAAATAGGTATGCCAATTATTAAGAATGATTGCGGGTTTTATATAGAAGAACTCAAAGGCTTCCCTGGACCATTCATGGCATATGTTGATAACTGGATTGGTAACAAGGGATTTCTAAAATTAATGGAAGGAATAACAAACAGAAAAGCCAAGTTTATTGAATGCACTGCTTATTGTGAACCTGGAAAAGAACCTATAGCCTTTGTAGGGGAAACTAATGGAATTATTGCTGAGAAGTTAGAAGGAGAATATGGTTGGGGGAGTGATTTTTTCTTTATACCAGAAGGAAAAGAAAAAACCATGGCTTGTTTTATTGATGAAGAAAGAGGGAAATTATGGACAGATAAACATTGGAAAGAGTTTGCGGAATACATGAGGAACAAAAACAAATGAAAAAAAAGCTAGTTATAGTTGGAGCGGGACCAGCAGGTTTATTCGCAGCTGTGAGATTATGTAAATATTTTAGAGTCTCTTTAATTGAATCTGGGAGAGAGATAAACCAAAGAATTTGTGCCGTAAAACAAGGAAAAAATTGTACATCTTGTAAACCCTGCAATATACTTCATGGCGTTGGTGGTGCAGGATTTTTCTCGGATGGAAAAATAAATTATCATCCTAAGGTTGGTGGAGATTTGACTGAATTTCTTACAGAATCAGAGATTGAAGATAAGTTTAATGAACTGGATAATATTTTAGCAGATTTTGGAGATAAAAGTAAAACTCTCTTTGATTCTAAATTCAATGAAGAACTGCTACAACAAGCTAAAGCTCTTGATTTCAAATTTATTCCCATAAAGCAGAAACATTTGGGCTCAGATAATATGTTCAAAATTATCGAGACCATGGTTAACTACCTAAAACAAAATGATGTAGAGATTATATGTAATAAAAAAGTAATTGCAATTCAATGCTTTAATAAAATCATTAAATCTCTTCAATTACATAATGGGCAAGTTATCAGCAGTGATATTTTTGTTCTCGGTACAGGTTTAGCAACTCAAGATTGGTTATACAAAGAATTGCATAAATTAGGCATCAAAAAGAAAAGCCAATCTGTCCATGTTGGAGTTAGAATTGAGTTTGATAGCCAAAAATACTCTTCAATTACTGATAAAATTTGGGACCCTAAATTCTATTTTTTTACAGATGCCGAAAAACATAATGTAATTAGAACCTATTGCACAAATCCAAATGGATTTGTCCTAGCAGAAAAGTATGATGATTTTCTTGCAGTTAATGGCCATGCAGAAAAAGAAAAATCTTCCAAGAATACTAATTTTGCACTTATGACTGAAGTTGTGCCAGACGATAATAATGCAAGAGAATTTGGGAGGAATTTTTGTTTGGCTGTGTCTGACGCAACTAATGGGGATGTCATGGTACAAAAATACGTTGACTTCAAACATAATGAATCTACAACTAATGAAGACATTGCGAGTTTAAAAATTACTCCTACACTAATAAGTGCCATGCCAGGTAATTTAAGCAAAATATTGCCTGACTTTATTAGATCTAATATTATTTTTGCTATAGAGAAAATTAACAGATTAGTTCCTAATTTTTGTGATGAGAATTTGATAATATATGGGCCAGAAGTAAAATTTGACACCAATAGGATTAAGTGCAAGAAGGATTTGTCAACAAAAATTCAGAACCTCTTTGTAATTGGTGATGGTGGAGGTGTCTCAAGGGGTCTGGCACATGCAATAGTTTCAGGCCTGATAGTTGGTGACACAATTATAAAAACTAAATTTAACATGGAGAGTAAGCAAGATGAAAAATAGAATTAAAAAAGTTATGTCTGCAAAAGATGGATGGGAAATTGTTTCAAACGATTATCCCAGATATAGAACTTTGAATGACTATACAGAACTTCCTGTAGTAAAAAAACTACTTAAAAATATTAAAGGAAAAAAAGTCTTAGATGCAGGTTGTGGGATTGGTACATACTGCATCCTTACCCGGAAAAAAGGTGCTAAAGTAATAGGAGTAGACTTAACAGAGAATATGATTAGGCTATCCAATCTTGCAGCAGAAAAAAATAAATTAGATATAGATTTCAGAGTTATGGATATAACTAAACTTAAATTCAAGGAAGAAACTTTTGATATTGTTTTATGTATGGGCATGATTGATGTAGTAAAGGATTACAAGAAAGCAATTTCTGAATTATCAAGAGTGTTAAAATCTGGAGGGAAGTTAATATTTTCAATTTGGCATCCTTGGATAGGTTCCTGGGAAATAGAAAATGGAAAGCCAACATATTATAAAATTGAAAATTATTTTGCGACTGGAACTAATAATGAGTTTTGGGATTCAGAATCAAAGGGGCCATTAATGGTAGAAGCATATCATAGAACCCTAGGAGATTTTTCTTCAGCTTTAACAAAAAGTGGATTTTTGATAAAAAGCATTCATGAACCAAAACCCAGCAAGACCTATAAAAAGATTGATAGTGAATGGTATACAAAAAGCAATAAGATTCCTTATTTCATAATAATTGAGGCTATTAAACTAGAAGGTAAAGACCAATGAGCATATGGATAGATTTTTCATATGGGGATGATTTTGAAAGATGGAAAAATGATTCAACAATTGAGTCTACTTTTGTTGAAACTTATTCAAATTCTCCTATTGGGAAAAATCTACAGGTTTCTCAACACAAGATAAATGAAGATTCAGAGGCTTATTTCTTATTTTATTTAAGCGATAGATTCTATCAGTATTTTACTTCTATAAAACCCCTTCTTGATGAAGGAAAAAACGTATCAACAATAGGATTTCTTCGTGGACTTGAAAAATGCTTAGAAGAATACGATTGTCAGACAAATCATGAAAAATATGATCTAATGAGAGAAATAGTTGGGAAGGTTTATTCAAGATGATTGTCTCTTTTGAAGGGAATAAAGGTGCTGGAAAAACATCACGTATAACTGATTTAAAAGAAATGCTGACTAATCATGGTTTCGAGTCTTCGGCTCCGAGAACCATATTTTCAGATAGCCCAATAGGCCAAAGTCTACAAGATATATTTAATAATGCCTACATTTCATTTGAAGGTTTATCAGAAACTTGTTTAGTTATAGCTGATTTAACTTATATAGTAAATCAAGAAATAAAAAAAAATAATGAAATCTATCTGCTTGATAGATACTTAGATACTACAAGAGCCATACAAACACTTAGACTTATGGATGACTATAACATGAAACAACATGAAAGTCTAGGCATTATTGATAGATTACAAAATCATTTACCAAAACCAGATTTAACAGTTTTTTTAGATATCCCATATTCTGAAGCAATTCTTCGAATGAAAAAAAGGGGAACAAAGTTTTCTAATCCAAATATAGAAGAAAGGATTGGAGGTAGAGAAGAAGATCTTTCAAAAAAAGAACAAGAAATGTTTGATAGGATTAATTGTATATATCGCTATTTAACCACTATTGAAGCAGATAGATTTCTTCACCTTGATGCTAGAGAAGACCCACATACTACCAATCAGGCAATTTATTGTACAATCCTTAATGAATATTTAAGAATTAATTCGGGAGATTAAAAATGAAAAAAGCAATTGTAATATTTTCGGGAGGATTGGATTCTACAACTTTATTGTATAAACTCAAATCTGAAGAATATGAATTAGAAGCACTAACTTTTGATTATAAACAAAGCCATTCAAAAGAAATAAAAATAGCTGAAAAAATATGTAAAAATCTTGGAATAAAACATAAGATTATAGATATTTCCTTCTTAGGAGAGAATTTATTAAAAAGTAATCTATTAGTGGGCCAGGGCGAAATACCTGAAGGCCATTATGAAGATGAAAGTATGAAATTAACAGTTGTTCCGAATAGAAATATGATTCTTCTCAGCATAGCTGCAGGCTATGCTATGAGTAAAAAAATAGATATTTTGGCCTATGGTGCACATTCCGGCGACCATACGATTTATCCAGATTGTAGACCAGCATTTGTCCAAAAAATGAAAGAATTACTTAAAATAGCAGATTGGCATAAAGTTGAGTTATATGTCCCATTTTTAAATCTCTCAAAAGGTGCAATTGTCAAATTAGGCCTTAAACTCAGAGTTGATTATAAAGATACTTGGACTTGCTATAAAGGTAAAACCAAGGCTTGTGGAAAATGTGGAAGTTGTATTGAACGTTTAGAAGCTTTCAAAGAAAATGGAGTTGAAGATCCATTGCAATATAATTCAGACACTTAAGATCTGTTAATTAAAAAATGATAATAAAAATCTCAAAAGGAACGGGAAATGCTGCAACTAGTTTAGCCTCTTTTGATGAAGCACTCCATAATGCAGGTATTTCAAATTTGAATTTAATATATTTATCATCAGTAATTCCACCAAAATCAATTTTAAAATTTGAAAAACCACACATAAAGAAGAGTAGTCATGGAGATAAAGCTTACGTAGTCATGAGCCAAGCCTCAACTAATAAAAAAGGTTCTAAAGCTGTTGCAGGTATTGGGTGGGTACAGTCAAAAAAAGATGGCCGTGGATTATTTGTAGAGATTACAGGCGATAGTAAAAAACAAGTTAAAGAGGAAATAACAAAAACTTTGACACATATGATAAAAATCAGAAGTAAGAATTATGGAGAAATAAAAATGGAGATAGAAGAAACCCTGCATAAAGGAAAGGGATTTGTTTGTGCTTTAGTTTGTGCTTTATATCAAATTGAAACCTGGTGATCAAACAAGAGTAGGACCACCTTTCCCTGACGTGGATTGTGATGGAATAGCAGATTGTGTTGATACTTGGCTTTATGGAGCTGAAAGTAGTGGAAATCCATACGGAGATGCTGCATGTACTGGTCAATGGGATTGTAGTGAAGCTAATGCACCATGGTCTGATTGTCATATGACTTCTCAAGGTTATGGGCAAACAAGAATGGTTAGAGATATTGGTTTTTATGGTGCACCTGGGTGTACTCCAGCAGGAGGAGTTTGTCCACCGCCACCATCTTTCAAAGCTTGTATTGAAGAAGAAGAAGAAGAAGCTTTCCCAGTGTTTACTTGGTTCAACATGTTACTTGTAACAATGATGTTGATAAGTTTTTATGCTATAAGAATTAAAAAACTTTAGAAACATAAACATCATCATTTTTATTTATTGAATTGATGCAAAAAAAACATTAAAAAGACAGAATTTACGTTTTTAAATCTCTTGTTTAGTTCTGTATTGTACTATATAATTTAAAAAATATAAGTAACTTATTTTTTAGGAAAATCTACTTTAACTAATTCAATGTTATTTTTTGCAAATCTTTCTTTCATTTCATCAAATGTAACTATGCCTAGATCTTCATGTATTTCATGGTTCAGCTTAGTTATTTCTTCTTCAAACCATTCAGGAGCAACAAAATTCTCCATATCTTCAACACTCTTAAACTCGACTTCAGCTCTTACATATCCATCAAGTTTGTCTTTATAATAATCAATTTCACATGTATGTTCGCCTAAAGGGTAGAAGAACCTTAATTTTCTATGATTTTGTCCTACTTGTTTCCACAATATATCAAACTCTTCTTTTTTTATGAAGATTGTATGTTCAGTTCTCTTATATTCATTTTCACCAGCCTCTTTTTTGATAAGTTGATATTTTTCACCTTTCTGCCTAATTTTTAGGGCATTAACACTATTTGAATCGAAGAAATCTCCTATTTGAATTATCATCGGTTCATAATCTACTATATTATTTGGCAATTTTTTTACCAGATATACTTTCTCAAGTTCTATTTCTTTCATGTTTTTCACCGTTTCCTTGCTTATATTTAAGCTTTTTCATTAAACTGCGCTAATTCCTTCAATTTGAATATCTTCATGTATTGAACTGAAAAAAATGCTGTCAGTTAGTAGTTCACTTTTTTCTTTTGATTTTGAAAGTAATGCGTTAGCCTTTTCAGAATGTGCTATGTATTCTGCAAACAATCTTTTCAAAAATATCTTGCATATCTATAATTTTGATACTGATTTTAGGCATCTTATTTTTTACATATCCTGCAAGGATATTTACAGCTAAAGGTGCCTGATAACGTACAATAAATTTCGGTGAAATGAGATTAACCAAAATTAACTTTATATTAGTTCTTTTTTTCCCCATTTTAAACTTAATAATGTATTTTTATCTAGTGCTTCTAGTATATAAATATTTTGATTTTTTGCTACTTCAAAATAGTTACTAATTGAAAAGATTTATATATAGGCTTGATTCTCTAGAATTTTATGAAACACAAATTATATGTACTTGAAGGGGTGGATGCATCAGGGAAGACAACTCTTGCAAAACTACTTGCCCAAAATATTGGTGGAGCATATTATTCTACTCCTCCCAAACATTATGAACAGGCAAGTTGGGATTTTGAATCAGCAACACCGATGGAAAGATTTGAGTATTATATGGGTGGCAATTATGCTGCTAAGGGTGAATTGGTGAAATTGTTAGAGACTGGTCCAGTTTTCATAGACAGGTATGTGCATAGTACTGTAGTATGTCGTTCAGCGGAAATGGGGGTGAATCTTGCAATCCCTAATGATATATTGATGCCTGATATGATAATCTATTTAAAAGCTTCATGGGAAGATATAGAGGAACGTTTGAGTTCTCGTCCTAAGAGAAATACTCATGAAAATATTAAATTTTTACAAAGATTGGCTGAAAAATATAAAGAGTATTTGGCTGATTTTGACAATATAATTCATGTGGATACAACATGTAGGAATCCTGTAATTGTAGTGAATGATATAATTTCTAAAATTGTTTAGATTTTAATCCTTTATAGAATAAAATAAAAATGAAAAAAGTAACACCTAGAAAAGCATTTAGTAAATTTAGGCCAAATATTGTTAGTTTTATATTATCATATGATCTAAAAAATAAACGTCCTTCTGGGATGATTGCATCATGGTGTATGAAATGTTCTTTTGAACCACCTTTATTGGTAGTCTCTTTAAAGAAAGTAGGATATACTCATAGATTAATTAATGAATCAAAGGAATTTGTAGTTGTAGTGGCAAATAAATCTTTAGAGAAAGAAGTAAATTTTTTTGGAACAACTCATGGAGATAAAACTGATAAATTCAATGAAACTCAAATAAAAATAACTAAATCTAAACATTTAAATGTCCCCTTGCTAAAAAATGCTAATAATCCTAAAAATCTAAATTTATACCATTAAAATTTACAAAGAAATAATTTTCTTTCAAGTGTCAAACTTGGGATCTATTAGATTTCTTTTTAATACATCCATAACTTTTCTGGAAAGATAAGAATTATATAAAGCTTGTGTTCTAAAAAATTTAAAAAAAGAAAAAAAATTATTATTTTTTTCTAAGAACCAGCCATAAAACCAATCCTAAAATCCCTAAAATTAATATGCCTCCAATTACAGACCATAAAACTGCATGAGATTTGCTTTCGGTAATTTTTGCAATAAAACTTTCCTTTTTTGCTTCTTCTTCAGGTTCTTCTTCTTCTTTCTCTTCTGCAACAGCTTCTATTTTTTCACCGATTGCCAAATAGCTTAATCCATCTGTCCTTGCAATATATTTTACAGATTCTTCATCTTCCAATACTTTATCAGTCTTTAATTGATTCCAGGCATCATCTTCAAACCTAAATAAAGATATTTCTGTAGATTTAAGCCCATTTTCCTTTAGCCAGCTTTTATCAACCTTGAATCTAATCTCTACCTTGCTAATGTCATCATTCTCAATATTTTCTTTTTCAATCTCCATATACTTATAGGTTTTATCAGATAATTTCACTAATTCTTCTGGCTTGTCCTTGAATTCCTTAACTTTAATCTTTACATCACTTAATTCTTTTAAAGAGGTAAATGCAATCTCTGTAATTGGAATATTGCTGTTGTGAATTTCCATTTTAATATTTTCATTAACCTCAATTGTTGCCCAGGTTGTTGCAACAGCAATTCCTAAAGGCGTGCCGCCTGCGCTACTTGTTGTAGTTGTAGTTGTAGTGGTCGTAGCAGCTCCAGGGCCTAGCCCTTCACTTGTCGGCTCAACCAATGAGAAATGGGGAATCTTAAGCCAAAACCAATTGCCTGTTGTTTCCATATAGCATTTTGAGGAAGCAAAATTAGAGTTGCCTATGCTATTATTGCACAGCATGTTCCCTGTCAAAAAATCGATATATTCTGTTCCATTATATTCAGAGTATTCTTCAGGCACAGCAGTGCCATTATCCGAATAGCTCCAAGCCTTATTTCCATCCTCATCATACACTTTTGGAATGGTCATGTTGTAATGCCAGTTGCTCCCTTCATTGACAGAAGAATTATACTTGACACCCACATAAACATAATCATATAATTTTGGAGCCATGCTGCCAAATTGCCATGCCTGTGTAAAGGAACTTGCTGATAAGCTACTATTAAATGGATTTTCAGTCATATCTGGGTTTGGCGGCCCTGAAGCCAGCAAATCCACATTAATGAAGTAAATGTCAACCTTGCTTGTGTTTACCTTTAAATTTACTTTTCCGGCAAGCATTGCCTGCATTGGATTAAATGATTGCGCATCATAACAATTCAGCAAACAGCTCGCATCGGACCGATTAATCTTATTGCAGGAAGCAGAATTTCTATAAAAGCAGATGTTCATCCCTGATTTTTCTGAACTGTTCATCCCTCTTGATTTTTGAGGATCAAATGGCGCAAAAGGATAGATAGTTATATTATTGCTCCTGTCAGCCCTTATTGTCTTTTCAATTGGAGCGCCACGCTGGGAATAAACCTTTATCTTCATTTTACTTGAGGCTAGCATTGGCATATAAAACGTGCCTACATTATCAATACTTTGTATCATGTAATGCAGCTTGTTTCCGCCATAAATATAATTATCCTTAAGCTCAATCTCTATAAATGAATCAGTGGCATAAGCGCATTTGCCAGATGCTATTTCAGTTGCATTATCCGGATGGCATGCTTCCTTTGGGTCCTGGCCTGTAGCATAAGACTGCCTCATCATCAAGGTTATTTTAACCTTTGATGTATTTTCGCTATTGCCGCTTCCTCCAGCCTTATAATTGCCGACAAGCTTACGCAAAGTAATATTGAGTGGTGTGTTGGCAGTAACAGTAACATTCGGCAAAGCCATAAAATGCTCTGTTGCTGATGCTGAAAGGCTTGATTGATTTGCTGCGTAAAATTCCATCAAATAATCAATGCCGCTGGTTGACCCCATAACACTAATATTGTAAAATGCAAATCCTCCCCCAATACATCTTGCATCACTATAATTTAATGTTGCATTGTCTGATAGGTTTATATTAGATATTTTGGCATCCATCGGCGGAATAAAGCCCTGCCATGGCACTAATTTTTGAACAATTTGTGTCACATTTACAGCCGAAGTATTGCCTGTTACATCTATGCATCCATACATTCTGTATTCTGAATAATGCAAGCTTTTATTTACATCAATAATCGTTCCATTGTCGGCTGATGTGATAGTTACACTTTCAGACTGGGGCGGTGAAGGGCATTTATCAGAAGGCATCCCACTATCAGCACATTCTGCTCCAGAACTGAAAACTAACGGATCCCTCAGCATCATAACAGTATAATTTCTGCCTAAAGGCACAACTACATCTATTGAAGAAGCAGAACTGCGCCTGATATTAGTTTCAATTGGAAAACCTAAGTTCTGGTCAATAATTTCATAGCCAAAGCCTATGCTTCCCTTGGTCCCATTATGGGCATACAATCTTAAAGTTGTTGCAGGCTGGAGATAAAATGTAGAGCCGTTTAATGAAGGAGGTATTGCATTTCCTTCCATTCCTCCTTTGCTTCCTTCAAATCCAAAGACCATGGCCTTAGGGAATGCTGGAGTTATCGGACCTGTATGGGTAACATTGGCAGTTGTGTTATATTTAATTCTAACTTTATACATTTCTGTTAGGCAAGCTGTATTTAGCCCAGGATAATTTACTGTGCTAGTAGGGCATCTTGTGGAAATATTTAAATCAGTAAATGTAAAGATGCCATTGGCATTGGTAGTTGTAGAAGATAGTAATTCTTCAGTTGGCGGCCCAGTTGAAGAAAGAATAACTTTATACATCGAAACATTTGCTTTTTCTATTAATGCGGCGGTTTCATTTTTTACTGTTCCTGCAAAATTTCTTACTGCAACAGTAAATGCATTGAAGCTAGAGGACATATTATAAAGCGTATACTTTACATTGCTGAGATCCGTAGCATAGCACTTAATAAAATATGCATCAGTAGAATTAACACTTTTGGGAAGATCAGTAAAATTGAATGTTGTTGCATTATCAAGAGTGGTTATGTTCTGATATGCCAATGTGCTGGAATTCCAAGGTACATTAGAAGAACCAGATTTGGTTTTATTGGATAACACGCAGGTAACATTAGCAAAAGATCTGTTGCTGTGCATTTTTAATCCTATGGTAACATTCCTTATGCCGTATTCATGTGAAAGGGGCATATTCACTTTAAGCCCGCGAATTTCCAAGCTGACATTTTTGGCAAGAATAGCATTATTAGAATCTTTTGTCCAAACTGTAAAATTGAATTTACCGACATCTTTTGGGCAGGTAATATTGAACCAGAAACTATGCTGTGGCTGGTATGAAGAATTAATTATTAGGACATCCGGCCAGCTTATATTTTGGTAGCTATTATATGCAGTTGGATTTTCATTTAATGCATTGGCAGCATACGCAGTCGAGGCAACAGCAGGGGTGGGATAAGTTGGATTTGCAGTAGCATTAGTAGAATTAATGGCTATGATATTGTCAAACCAGTTCCATGCCAGACCATCAACATCATTAGGAATAATTATTGCCAACTCTGTAATATTATGCACAATATTACCATGGTCAATAGTAAAATTTAATTGTAATTCCCATGGCGAAGAATCAGGCCTTGTTAAATTTGGACTTAATGTAACATTAAAATCCAAGGCATTGGCGCTTCCAGAAACAAGGAAGAAAAAAACTGCGACTGTTATTAAACTAATTAATTTTGTATTTTTTATTTTCATTTTAAACCCCTTTTATAATGTGAACATGTTTTATCCTTTTTAAAGTTATTTATTTTCACAAAATATCCAGAAATTAATTCTTTGCCATTGCTTTGCAAAGCCTTTCAACTGCAAGAATATAAGCGCCAGTTTTCAAATCAACATTAAATTCTTTTGATTTATCAGAAACATCTGCATAAGCGATTTTCATTATTTTCATAAGCTTATTGTCAACTTTTACAGCATCCCAGTAATTATCTTCGTTATTCTGCACCCACTCGAAATAAGAAACAGTGACTCCGCCTGCATTCGCCAAAATGCCAGGTATGACAACAATCCCTTTTTCAAACAAAATTTTGCTGGCTGATTCGCTTACAGGGCCATTAGCCACTTCAAGAATTACTTTGGCTTTTATATCCCCTGCATTCTTATCAATGATTGAATCCTGCAAAGCCGCAGGGACTAAAATATCACAATCCAATGCTAATATATCATCTGCATTTTCTGCTTTAGGGTAATCCTTTACAGTTTTATTCTTTTTTTTCCATTCCATCAATTCATCAGGCTCAATCCCCTGCCCATTATAGACTTTCCCTCTTGAATCGCTAACTGCAATAAGCTTTGCACCATCATCAACAATAAGCCTGGCAAAGTTATAGCCTGCATTCCCATAACCCTCTAGAATGATTCTTTTTCCCTTAAGGATAATATTATTCTTTTTACAAAACTCCTGCAATACAAACTGTGCACCTCTGGCAGTAGCTGTATCCCTTCCTACCGAACCACCATTCCCAACACTCTTTCCGGTAATTACACTCAAAGTTTTTTTTCCTACAATCTTAGAATATTCATCTTCCATCCAATCCATAATCCTAGAATTTGTATTTACATCAGGTGCCGGCACATCTTTATCAGGACCAAGAATATCTTGCATAGCCCTAATGAACCCCCTTGACAATTTTTCAATCTCAGTTTCAGACAGTTTCTTGGGATTTACAACAATGCCCCCTTTGCCACCACCAAAAGGTATGCCGACAACTGCACATTTTAAGCTCATCCAAACAGCCAATGCCCTAACCTCATCCAAGTCAACTTTCTGGTGGAACCTCAAGCCGCCCTTGCATGGCCCCCTGGAATTATTATGCTGCACCCTGTATGCTTCAAATATATTCAATTTGCCATCATCCATTTTTATGGGAATAGCAATTTTAACTTCTCTTTTTGGCGCCTGTATTACTTTAATCAAATCTTCTTTTAAGCCTAAGATTCTGCCGGCATGCCCAATCTTTTCCTGTGCTTCTTTGAATGGATTTATCACTTTAATACCTCTTAAGATTCATGTCTTAAATATTTTGCGAAACTATTAAAATAAATTTCATGCAAAAATATATATATTTCTATATTCTAAATATTATTATGAAGAGGCTGATGACTGTATTCTTAATGGTGATATTGTTCTCATCTTTATTATGGGCCATTAGTGAAGATTCATATGAAAATGATGACAGCCATTCTTCTTCAAGCCAAATACCAGTAAATGGCTCCAGGCAGCTGCATAATTTTCATGATTCAGGGGATGATGATTATTTGAATTTTACAGCTATCGCCAACTCAGTATATATTATTGAAACCCATTTAATAACTGATGCGGATATAACTGACACGACCTTGACTTTATATGATACTGATGGCTTGACACAGCTTGATTATAATGATAATATTACTTCGGGCGGGCTTAGGAAC
>JAYEMU010000132.1:0-1673 GCA_034718475.1 Nanobdellota archaeon | reverse complement strand
TTTAAAAAAATAAAAAGGATTTAATTGCCTTGCCTTTTCTTTTTTCTTAATGAAGGCCTTACTTTTTCTGCACCACGACCTTTATTCCTCAAGCCCCTGGATTTTCTGCCTGCAGAAGTTTTTCCTCTGAATACCCTATTAGTATGTTTTCTTGCACAAATCCAATTTAAATTCTTATCTTTTTTTATTTCAGGCCTATAAGGGTCAATTAATATGACTTCAAACCATTTATAGATTGAATCAGATAAAACTTCATAGGAATTCAAAACTTCAAGATTAGTAAATTTCTTTTGAACTCTTTCTTCAGCAACCTGCTGGTAGGACTTGCTTAAAATCTTTTTTATTCTTGTATGCCTGGACCTTCTTCCTTTTTTTATCTGAGGCCTTTTTCTTCCGCCAGATTTAAGTTTAATTCTTACAATTACAAAACCTTTTTTAGCTTTGTATCCAAAAGAACGAGCTTTATCCAGCCTTGTTGGCTTTTTTAAAACAACTATTTTAGGTTCCCTTCTCCATTGAAGAAGCCTTTGTCTTTTTAATCCACCCATTGTTTTGGGCGATTTCCATAAATCTTTTATTCTTTGATATAGAGCCATTTTTTTCCTCCTTAAGATTCAGGGAGCCTCGCTCTTCAGCTTTTCCCTACATTTCTACTTGGATATAGTTTTTAGGAAATAGTTACTTTATAAAGGTTTTTATTTTTGTCGGAAGCTTTAAAAATAGATAGTTGCCATTAATAGGATATAAGGGCCTGTAGCGCAGCTTGGATAGCGCATCTGCCTTCTAAGCAGAGGGTCGTGGGTTCAAATCCCTCCAGGCCCGGTCTTTTTATTGTTACTTTAGAGTAATAGCATCAAAAAGATTTATATAGTATAAAAGCACTATATACTTAGAAGAAAATGGTTAGCAAAAAATTCTTAGAGGAAATCTGTAAAGCTAATAAGACAACAATAGTAAAGGAAAGATTAAATTCAGATTATTATTTTGACAGGAGAGTTATAACAAGGAATACTGAAGTAACAGATGGGGTCTATTTGAGTGAAGATTATAATAAAGAGGCAATTGTTGTTGATAGCAGTAGGGAATTAAGGAATAGCTATCAAGTGGCAAAATGGCTTGCTGGCCTGAATGGAACGATAAATGAAGAAAGTATTTTGGATGCAGTACATTTTTTAGTAGAGTGTACATTTAGGGAACGGGATCTGGAAATGATTGACGAAACAATAAAGGGCAGAGGAATACAAGCTGGCCAAAAAGTAAGTTTAGGCGTTTACGTGCTGGATATGATGGGCTGTTGCAAGCATTCTGCATTGTTTGTAACTTATCTTCTAGAACAATTCAAGAAAGAAGGGTATATTGAAGGAGTTCCAAGAGTAAATAGGAATTCTGTTGAAGTGCTTGATGGTGCTCATGCTTGGTGCAGATATATTTCAGAAAAAGGTGAAGAAATAATTATGGATCCTTTAAATCTTGATAGGCCCATGGAAATTGAGCAAGCCTTAAGATTCTGGCCTTACTATCTTCCTTCAAATGATTAAATTTAATTGATTTCTATAAAAAATTTTATAAAGATTGAATTAATTATAGTTTGAATGTGCTGGCGTGCCCAAGCGGTTAAGGGGATCGGCTGCAACCCGATTATTCGCAGGTTCGAATCCTGCCGTCAGCTTTTT
>JAYEMU010000131.1:0-7650 GCA_034718475.1 Nanobdellota archaeon | reverse complement strand
TTATAAATAGAATAAACCCTCTCGATATCTTTTTGCATTAAGGCCAACTCTAAATAAATCTGTGAGGATTCTGATAAGAAAGCTTTTCTTTTAAGATTAAACCACTCTAATGTTATTGGGCATGTATCTGTTGTATAATTTATTGCTTCTTTTCCATAAACTGCTCCGGGAGAAGAGATCATTCTTGTTGTCATAGGAAGAGCAGTAAAAAGAGCACCAAGTTTATTAAAATATTCATTGGATGTTAGGTTAATTGTGTGATTTATCCTAGCAATATGTTCCCACATTTCATCTTTATCGAACTGCTCAACCCGATTTTCAAACTCTTCTAAAGGAACTTTTACAGAATTAATATTACTAATGGGTTTGAATATTTCATTTCCCTTATAGGAAATGGTCCCGTCTTTGTTTGCAGTGTATGGTCCTAACATATTAAATCTTAAAATAATGCGTCTTTTATAAAAGTTTCTTTTTTTTACTGCAAAGTTATAACACTTTTTCAAAATCTTTGAAAATATCTCGCTGAAAGCGAGAGTAAATGTCCGAAGGACTAAGAAAATCCCCATATAAACCTAAGTTCGCCACTTCCTTCTAATTTAGTGCCCTAACATCGTTCGCCAGTTGGCTTTTACCAACGTAAATTTAGTGATTTATCACTATATTTATCGATATAATCTCCCAAAATTGACCTAATTTCTTGTGAAATATTAGCTAACAATGTAAATTTGAACCTATTTTTGGGATAGATTACCACAAGTGTCAAATTACTCAGATATTTTTTGAGGAGTTTTAAGTTCTTCACGTCGGGATTTTTATCAATAAGTGCGACATTTCCTATACTGAAGCTTACGCTTCGACCCAGATTTTTGTTTTTTTTATTCATAACAAAAAATAGAATCTGGGCCTATTTATTCTTAACTGGCGAACTTGGGTTTATACCATTAAAATTTACAAAGAAATAATTTTCTTTCAAATGTCAAACTTGGGCTAGCACTTAATTCTGTCCCACACCCGATTTTGGATTTTGGGGAGGAATTGTATTAAATTCTATATAGAGAAAAAATTTACTTTTACTTTCCCATCATTTTTCTTAATGCAGGATGCATATCAAGCATATGCTCTCTTGCTATATCTTCATAAAGCTTGTAAATAATCATGACAGCCAATAATATCCCTGTACCCCTGCTTAATGCTCCCAAAAGGTCTGCTGTTGCAGCCAAAAGGCCAACTAATGCACCACCCATAATTGTAAGAGGAGTTATATACCTTTTAAGTAAATGCTCCAGTATTCTTTCATCCCTCCTAAAACCAGGAATCTGCAAGCCAGAAGACATTATCTGCTTGGCCTGGCTTCTTGCATCCATTCCAGAAGTCTGCACCCAAAAATAAGAAAATATTATTGAACCAATAACCATAAAACCCATATAACTTGCAGCATGAGAAATATCAAGCCATTGGAATGAACCAGTGATTATTGAATTAATTAACTGTGGCGGATAGACCCAAGTTATAAACCCTGAAGCAGGCGCCCCTTGTGCAGTAAATGTGCCTAAGAAAGCAATGCCCTTACTTTCCAAAAGCTTTGCCCACAATTGGATATTAGCCAATAATGCCGCAATAAGAATAACTGGAATATTTGACGTATAAATGAATTTTAACGGCCACCTTATCCCATAGCCCCTGACTCTCCCAAAGGATAAAGGAATTTCAACTTTCATTGCTTGGCCATAAACAGACATTGCGAAAATAATCACTGTTGCTAAAATACTGCTTAATGCCAATAACGCACCTGAAGGAGTCCTGCCAATAATTGATTGGAAAAAGACCCATACTTTTCCTACTGGGGCAAGAGTTGTCCCTATGGCAAAAGTCCCAGCAGTTGTCAAAGGCGAAAATGCCCTAATCATTATTTGCTGTGAAACTCCAGCCGCGATGAAAAGGCTAATCCCTGAACCAAAACCCCATTTCTGGACAAGATCATCCATAAGCATGATTAAAAGACCGCCAACTATCAACTGCACTATTAATAAAATCTGCATAATCCTGAAAATTTCAGGAGCCAAAGTAGCTGAAGGCGATAAGCCCCCCAAAAATACATAAATAAATGCTTCAAAAACTATGAAAAAGATAGACAACAATTTAGACAAGGCCTGGAATCTTTTTTTGCCTTCTGATGTAGTCATATCCAACTTTAATATCCCTGAACCTGTAAGCAATTGAAGAATAATAGATGCTGTTACCAAAGGGCCTATACCCAAAGAAAGAAGAGAACCGAATTTTGCCCCCAATAAAATAGACAGCTGCTCAAAATGCAGAAGGGCATTTTGGCCAAGTCCATATAGGGGGATTAAAGAAAGTATGAAGAAAGAAAATAAGATTATGGCTGTCCATTTAAGCTTCTCCTTGAATGGCAGCCTCTTTTGAGTTGGCGCCTTAACTTCTGGCAAGTTTAAAAGCGCATCAGTAATGCCCATCTATTATTCCCTCTTTTCTTTTTTTTCATTATTTAATTTGACTTTATTTAATTCAATAGAACCCCCTGCAGCTTTTAGTTTTTCTGCAGCTTTTGGAGTTGCCTTATTGGCTAAAATTTTGAATTTTTTTGTAACTTTGCCAGAACCAAGGACTTTATCAAACCCAATCTTCTTAAGATCAATAACATAAGTGCCTTTTTCTTTTTTTACTAAATTGCGAGAAACTAAATTATCTGCCTTATTATTCAAATAATCCAAAGTTACAGCCTTTACAGCAGTTGCATTTTTTTTGATAAAACCTCGTTTGCCAAAATAAGTGTTGCCAAATTCCTTTAATATAGAAGGCTTTTTCTGGTCAGCCCGCTTTCCAGTACCAGCATTGCCCCTGCCTCCACGATGACCTGCGCCTCTTCGCTTTTTCATTGCGCCGCCACCATGAGTTTTGGAGCCCCTGTACTTCCTAACTTTCTTTTTTGTTCTTATAACCATTTTCAAATCATTCTTTTTATTAATTCATTAATTTTATCCTTACGGTATCCTAAAACACCGCCCATGCTGAAAGGCTTTTTTGTTCCTTTTTTTTCAAAACCATTTTTTGGCGGATTTAATCTAAAAAATGACTTTAAACCAGGAATATCCTTTAAATCTTTTTTGAAAGCAAAATATTCTTTTACAAAATCAGATACAGATAATTTTGTTTTTGCCTTAATGTACTGCTCAGAAATCACTTGTTTTCCAGGAAGTTTTCCGCGCTTTAATAATAATTCAGTAAAAGTTTTATCATCAATCTCGCCCCATGTGACAAAATCTTTAACTTTTTTTAGCATGCCTAAATAAGCAGGAGTATTAGGAATAACAATACATGTGAATTTCTTATACAGCCTAAGCATCTTCAAGGTATCCTTGATAACAAAACGCAAGCCGCAATTTCCAGATATCCTTATTATTGCAATCCTTGTTTTATTCATTTTTAGCTAATCCCACCTTTCTTATAAATTGTTTTTTAATTTTAATATCTGCAAGATTCTTAAGTGCATAAAAACATGCTTTGACAAGATTCATCTTTGTGCTTGTCTGACCCAAAGTTTTGGAATAAATATCCCTTATTCCAGCAAAGTCCAAAATCTTTTGGCATTCTTTGTTTATAATTAAATTTGTGCCTTTTGGAGCAGGTTTTAATGTTATGGAAATTGAACCGCATTTTCCAGTTATAGCAAATGGAATCGAATGCTGTTCACCACAACCGCATTCCCAAGATCCGCATCCCCTTTTGACTTTTATGATATTAAGTTTAGCTTTCCTAGTGGCTTTTTCCCTGGCAGGCATAGTCTCCCTGGCCTTGCCCATACCCATGCCAACATAGCCATTTCTATTGCCAACAATTGCCATTGTTGTAAATGATGGCTTATTTCCTTCTTTTGATTTTTTCTGTGTTTGCTTCCAAATACTTTTCTTTCCGCCACCGAATTTTCCTTTTGATTGACCAATGGCAAGCAAATCTTTTTCTAAATCAGGCAATAATGCATCAACAATCTCTGATTCTAATATTCTGTAGCCCTTATTTAAGATTTCATCTATATTAGTAATTTCGCCAGCCTTGACTTTTTTTCCTAATGCTGTTTTTGGCTGCCAAGCACTCATATCGAATCCTTTTGCATTTGCAACTCCACTTTCTTCAGGCTTTTTCATTTTTTAATCCTTTCAATAATTTTTCCTTTACTTCCAGAAAATTCTTTTTTGATTTTTCCGGCTCTTTTGTATGCAAGCCCATCAACCTATCCTCTGGAGGCAAAATGCCCTTATCATGGGGGACTTTAATCCCTGCATCTACAACACCTTTCAGTGCTGCATAAAGCACAGACCCTTTAACAGATGCATATAATCCAATGTCAAGCACTGCCTCTTTAATCTTACTTTTTTTTGCTTTCAAGCCACAAAGAAGACCTACAAGATAAGCAGCAGGAAGATTTCTCCTATAGCCTCTCCATCCATACCTTATTAATTCCCGGGTATGTGCGCTTATGCGAACAAGGTCACCTTTTGGCTCGTATTCAATAATCTGAACATTGATATTTTTAAGTGATTTTCTGATAACTAATCTGGGCTTATTCGAAGATAAAAGCTTCAGTCTTTTTTTATAATCAGTTTTGCCTTCCCTTTTTCTTCTATGCTTAACTAATGTTGTTTTATTTTTTGCCATTTTTCTGTTTAAATAAGTTGTGCTCATTTAAAAATAATTTAATGTGCCGACAACTTCTAAAAAACCCTCCTTTGATTTTTGAATAAGTATTTCTGTAAGTTCCAATTTCTATTAATTTTTTTTCTTTTAGAGCTTTTATGAATTTTCGTTGTGATCTAACTTTACTTTTCCAAGCATCTTTCTTTTTTAATCTAGATTTAATTGCACCTTTTCTTGAACCTGCGCCTTTTCTTCTGCCTTTCTTTTTTTGAATCTTTAATTTTCTTGAGCGGAAACTAGATATCCCTGTATAAGGCCTTGCCTGAATTGCCAAATCTTTTATTAATGACCGCATGTCGGCTTTTGTTATAGCTCCTTTAATTTCATCAAGCCTATCTGGATCAAACCAAACCCTATTTTCGCCAACTTTCAAAAGCTGGGCTGCTGTCCGTCTCTGGCTAGTAAGTCTCATTTTTATTCTCTAATACTTTTCTTTTTTCCTCTTTTTCTTCTTTAGTCTTTTCCTCAAGGTTTTCTTCAGCTTCTTTTTCTTTTTTCTCTTCTGCTTTTTTCACTGCTTCCTGTTTTGCTCTTTTTTTTGCTGCTTTATTTTTTACTGATTGTTCTTTTTTCTTCTTAATTTTTTCTTCAATTTTTTTGAGGTATTCTTGAGGATTTTTTATATTCAATATCTTGAATTTTAATTCTAATATTTTCTTAATAATGACCAATCTCTTTCTTTGACCAATTTTTGCCACAATCGCCCCATCTGTTTTTGGATTGAATCCTTCTAAATCCTTTGATGTTTTTATAAGCTTGCTTTTTAAACCATCCCTGCATAAGCCCCTAACTTTTTTAGGTGAACAAAAACCAGTTGATGGCTGTTTCCTATAACCTACAAGTTTTCTGCGCATTTTGGAATGCATGCCTTTGGGCTGCCTCCATTTCTTTTTTAATTTCGATTTGCAATGACCATCCTGCCTAAGGAAATCCGGCTTTTTCTTTTTCATTTTATTCCTTAGTTCTAATAAATTTTCCATTTCATATTACCTTTTTATCTTTTTGCACTATCCAAATCCCATCTTGAAATACCCGCCTATCCCTATTGGTTATCCTTGTTGCTGCTTCAATATTAGCAGCAGTCTGACCTGCTAATTCTTTATCAATACTATTTATAATTACATCCTCACCTTTAACATCTATCTTTACTCCAGGCATAATCCTAGCTACTCGTGGAACTTTTTCTCCATAAAAATTTTTAATTACCAGTTTATCACCTTCCACTTTAACTGTCATAGGAAAGTGGCTGGAACAAATTTTTAGCTTGTAAACAAAACCTTCTATTACTCCCTTGAACATATTTTTAATATGGGCCACGAAAGTATTAATTAAAGCTTTTTGCCGTTTTGTGAATCTTTTAGGTTTAATTATAATCTTATTGTTTTCTTTGCAAATTTCAATTGTTGGAACATTTACTTCTCTTTTTACTTCTCCTTTTGGGCCCTTGATTATTATTGCTGACCCTATCTCAACCTCAATACCTTCAGGAATTTCTATTTCTTTAGTCAATCTTTCTACTGGTATCATTTTCTTAATAAATAAAAGCTAACAATCTACCCCCTATTCCTTTATCCTTTGCTTCATTATGTGTCATTATGCCTTTAGGGGTTGTAACAATTATAAATCCAAAATCTTTAGCGGGCAAATACCTTTTTTCAAATTTTTCAAAATCATTATGGGCTATTGAATATCTTGGCTTTATAACCCCGCATTTATTGATTTCGCCAATCAGGATTACTTCTATAAAGCCACCCTTGCCATTTTCAATAAATTTAAATTCGCCTATGAAGCCTTCCCTCTTGAAAATCTCCAAAATATTCTTTATAACTTTAGAGACTGGCTTAATTATACATTCTTTTTTTCCTATTATTTCAGCATTCAGCAAATTAGACATTGCAGTTGCCAAAGTATCATTCATTGTCATTTTATTTCCACCTTAATTATATTTTTTGAATCCTAATTTTTTAGCATTTTCACGGAAGCATTGCCTACAAATATGAAGGCCATATTTTTGGATATGCCCTCCAATCCTTCCACAAATTCTGCAAGGCCGCGTATTTATCCCAGTGCTTCTCTTTTTTGGAGCATTATGCTTTTGATATTTCTTTAATTTAATTGGCCTTTGCTTCAATTGCTTAAATGCTTTTTTATAATTTCCTGCAGTCATTATTCTTCTACCTCTTCTTTAACTTGAATATTAAATTTTTCTTTCATGAATTTAATTGCATCTTCCTTGCTAATCCTATGCCTTCTAGGAAGAACTTTCTTTTTAATTGTCCTTCTTTTGATTCTAAAACCTGTCCGCTTTAAAGTAACTGCCACTTCAAGGCCTATAATCCCTATATCCATATCATATTTCATTTCTGGTATCTCTATATATTCATGGATCCCAAAGGAAAAATTCCCCTCATTATCAAATTTTTTTTCTGAAATAAACATATCTACTGCCTCTAATAACCTCTTAAAGACTTCTTCAGCCTTTTTCCCCCTAAGGGTCACTTTTGCACCAATTGCCAAACCAGGCCTAAGCTTCCAAGCAGGAATCCTATCTTTGGCATAAGTTTTAACTGGATTGCATCCGGTTATGGTTTTTAATAAATTCATAGAACCTTCTAATTGTGGACCAGGCTTTCCTACACCTATATTAAGTGTAATTTTCTCTATTTTTATAGTTTTCATTAAATTCATTTTTTTATTTCCACATCAATTAAAGGCTTGGTTTTACCAATAATAAAACCATAAGATTTTTTTGTTTCAAATTCGCCATCTTTTAATTTAAAGATTATAGCAGCAGGCCTCATATCAATTCTTTCTTTTATTTCAATTAATTTGCCAACTGATGCAACTTTACTTCCTCCAAGGATATAAACAATTGCACCTTTGCTAAAAGGCAAATGCACTTTTACTGCACCTTTTTCTAAATCCATATAAATAGTA
>JAYEMU010000130.1:0-1704 GCA_034718475.1 Nanobdellota archaeon | reverse complement strand
GGACATTGAGTAGCGTGTCCTTGGAATTCATCCTTAACAAGAAAAAATCCGGGTCAAAGAAACGCAAAGAGAAATAATTATGGTAGCTGTCCCCGGAATAGCTCTACGTGCGTGAATACGAAACGAATAGGGGATGTTGGCAAGGGATTGAAAGAGTTCACAAAGAGTTCACGTAGTTAATGGCAGGTATATGATATAATAAAATTGTTAAATAGAAGCTTTGTTAGATAAATTGGGTTTACAGGCAACAGGTGATTTCACAACAGATAAAGCTCTTGAGAATATCAATTTCACGGCAATACCTAAAGGATACCATTCTGTGGCCAAAAAGTATATGGAATAATTGGCTCTTTTGACTTTTGAGTGGGTAATCTGATATAATCAGAAAAAAGTTAACAACCCCAAACCAAAGGAGCCCCATGATTACAAAACAAATATTTGAAAAAGCATTAAATGTTGAAGAGCCATGGTATTTAGAAAATATTACGTTTGATGAAAATAAGAAGCGACTTGATATTTATATTAATTTTAAGAAAGGTTCAGTTTTTCATTACGAATCGACAGAAGAAAAAATCAAAGGAAATTTTAAGGCGTATGACACCAAAGACAAAGTTTGGCGACATTTAAATTTCTTTGAACATGAATGTTATCTGCATGCACGGGTACCACGAGTAGAAGTTTCTGATAAAACAATACGGTTAATACATCCTCCGTGGGAAGGCGTTAATTCAGGTTTTACACTTTTATTTGAAGCCTTAGTTTTACAATTAGCCATGCACATGCCAGTACATACAGTAAGCAAAATTATTAAAGAATCTGACTCCAAAATATGGCGTGTTTTAGAAAAATATGTTGACCAAACATTATTTTTAAATGACTATAAAAATTTGCATACAATTGGCATGGATGAAACTTCTGTAAAAAAAGGGCATGATTATATTACACTATTTGTCGATATGCTCAAAAAGCGCACTGTTTTTATTGCGGAAGGCAAAGATGCCGCTACCGTCAAGGCTTTTACCGAGGATATAAAAAAACATAATGGGATTCCTGAAGCCATTAAAGATGTTAGCTGTGATATGTCTCCGGCATTTATTAAAGGGGTTAAAGATGAATTGCCGGAAGCGAAGATTACATTTGATAAATTCCACATTATGAAAATAATAAACAAGGCTGTTAATGAAGTTCGAAAACAAGAATTAGCCATTAACCCAATTTTAAAAGACAGCCGATATGTATTATTAAAAAATGAGCCTAACTTAACAAAAAAACAGCAAGAAAAGCGTGAAGAGTTATCAATGCCAAAGCTTAATTTAAAATCTATAAGAGCGTTGCACATTCGAGAAAACTTTCAGGATATTTATAAAGCTGAAACTGACGAGCACTTTGAATTGCTTTTAAAGAAATGGTACTTCTGGGCAACGCATAGCCGTATTGAACAAATGAAACAAGCAGCTTATACAATTAAGAATCACTGGGAAGGTGTTCTCCAATGGAAAAAGTCACAAATTAATAATGGTCTGCTTGAAGGCTTAAATTCCCTCATACAGGCCGCTAAAGCTAAGGCTAGAGGATTTAAAATTTTTAGATATTTCAGGATTGTTGCTTTTTTAATAACAGGTAAACTTAATTTTAACAAACTTAACACATCTTATTTACCCACTTGAAAGTTACAAGAGCCCTATTTCCGAACCATAGGCTGAG
>JAYEMU010000129.1:0-1727 GCA_034718475.1 Nanobdellota archaeon | reverse complement strand
CTAATCAGATTTATTAATTATTACAATACGGTGAAACCGCATAAAGGAATAGATAACCAAACTCCAATAGAAAAACTAATCAATTATTTTTATCCAGACGAAATGTAAACAACGCTGGACAATCTAAAAGACAGTTATGCAACCACTGTTCCTTATAAAAAAGCCCATTGGTATTGGAAAGTAGCAAAAGACCCTGAAATTAGAGATTCTCTTTTAAAAAATGAATGGCAAAATATTGATTATATCTTTTCAACTCTGCAGATGGACAATGATCTTAGGGTTATAGGTTCTACGCTTTTGCAAAAATCTTTTAATTATTCAAAGCCAATAAAAAGATTTTGGTCAAATGGTTGGGGAGTAACTGCTTGGAAAGTATATAATTCAAAGCGAATTCTTCAAGAATCTTGGCAAAGCTATAAAACTAATTTTATAACTTCTGAAAATAGAGTAATTGATCCTCACAGCAATAATTCCACTACATCCGAAGGACAGTCCTATGCTTTGTTGCGAGCAGTCTGGATGGACGATAAAGAAACTTTTGACGAAGTTCTTAATTGGACAAATGAAAATTTAAAATTAAAAAATGGCAATCTTTTCGCTTGGTCGTGGATTCAAGATGACAATGGAAATTGGGAAATAAGAGACGAAGGCACGGCAACAGACGCCGATCAAGATATTACTTTAGCGTTGTTGTTTGCTTCTAAAAAATGGGATAATCCCACATATTTAGAACAAGCTAAAAAAATAATAAATGATATTTGGGATTACGAAGTTGTGGAAATTCAAGGAAGACATTATTTAACAGCAGGAAATTGGGCGCCGACAAAAGAAAATATCGTTATAAATCCTTCTTACTTATTTCTTTACGCTTACCGTATATTCGCTGAAGTTGACCCATCGCATAATTGGATGGAGTTAGTGGATACTTCTTACGATATTTTATTTCATAGTTCTAAAAAATTATTTAAGTATGATAAAAGTATTGGACTTCCGCCGAATTGGTGTGCTATAAATCCTGACGGTAAAATAATATCCGCTGAACATTATGGAAATTTTTCACAAGATTATTCTTATGACGCAATTAGAGTGCCATGGCGAATTGCTCTTGATTGGCAATGGAATAAAGATCCTCGCGCTAAAAAATATTTAGAGTCGTTAGAATTTTTAGACAAGGAGTGGCAAGAAAAAAAGAAAATTTTTGCTTCTTATAGTCACGATGGTGAAAATTGGGAAAATTACGAATCAACAGCATCTTATGGGGCTAATTTGGGATATTTTGTTGTTGTTAATCCCGAGATAGCCAATGAGATTTATGAAGAAAAAATATTAGGAAAATATTTTGAAGATGAAGAAAAAAGTTATTGGAATGATCCGAATAATTACTATGAACAGAATTGGGGATGGTTTGGCACAGTATTATACGCTGATAAATTGCCGAATCTTTGGAATCAATAAAAAGTGATTGTTGTCTTCATAATAGCGAGTCATGTGTAGATTAGCTACAAAGCGTTGTCATACAAATTTGACAATGCAAGAATATAGCGTTAAGTCATCGCTTTACTCCTTGACTTATCCCTCACATTTTGATAATTTTAATTATATAACCCAACCAAAATGAAATTTTTAATTCTCGCAGGAGGAAGAGGAACGCGCCTTTGGCCGGTTTCTAGAAAAAACAATCCTAAACAGTTCCAAAAATTAACCAGTGATAAAACGATGCTACAGGA
>JAYEMU010000128.1:0-7880 GCA_034718475.1 Nanobdellota archaeon | reverse complement strand
AACTGTAGCAATTAAAGGCGAAATACCTCTTTTATTTTTTAACATTATTTTTCCTCCCTCTTTTAAAAGTTTTTATAATAAAATATAGGCTATAAACCTATTTAAAGTTTTCTGTGCAATATTTTTTACAAAATAAAACAATTTAGTAAAATAAATTCTTCAATATGAGTACGCCTTAAAGAAATTACATCCTAAACTTTTTGCTTTTTTTCTTAACCAATTCTATTTGCATGCAAATGGGATATCCAATTTGAATTTTGAATATCAAAAACTTTATATAAACTAATTTAATCATTTCAGATATGAAAGCCATAAAAAAAGTCTTAATCAGAAACAACAAGCATTATTATTGGAAAGAAGGGGACTTGCATACTGATGCAGGGCTAATAAAAGAAGAAGATTTGGAAAAAGATACAAGTGAAGTGAAAAGCCATATAGGCAAGGAATTTTTAATGTTCAAACCATCTTTTTTGGATAATATAAGAAAAATCATCAGGGGCCCACAGACTTTATTGGACAAGGATTTGGCAATCATTACTTTTTATTCAGGCATAGATAAAAATTCTAAAGTTCTGGATGCTGGGAGCGGATGCGGATTATTGGCAATCTGCCTTGCAAGAATCGCAAAAGAAGTTGTAACTTATGACAGGAATAAAAAGCACATCAAACTTACTAAAAAAAATATTGAATTTTTAAATATAAAAAATATTGAAGTAAAAGAAAAAGATATTTATGAAGGAATTGATGAACAGGATTTGGATTTGGTAACTTTGGATTTGCCAGAGCCATGGCATGCTTTGGACCATGTCCATAATGCATTGAAAAATGGAAGCTATCTTGCAACTTATCTTCCCACTATTACCCAAGTCAAAGAACTTGTTTCAAAAGCTGAAGAGAAATTTTTTATTGAAAAAACAGTGGAAATTCTAGAGAGGGAATGGATAGTGGAAGGAAGAAAGGTAAGGCCAAAATCACATATGCAGGGGCATACTGCCTTCATAACCATATTGAGAAAAATCTGACTTCTCCATCAGTAAAAAATCATATCTAAAACCTAGTAGTTTTCTTGAGAAAAAAAATAAAAATTTGATGCTTTACAGCATCCTTTAAATTATCATGCATAATTTAATGCGCAGCCAATATTGCAAAGGCTTTCTTTTTCAAGACAGTTTTTCTGGCATGTTGCATACCTCTTCCTATCTCCTGTTTCCGAAAGCCCGGTTTCACAATCCTTCACGCATTCATCTTTAGCTTTCAGGCAGGCTAGTATGCATTCTCCTTGATCAGTGTAACCTTCATCAATTTCATCAACTGGAAGAAGTTCTGGAACTTCTAGAGTCTCATAGTTTTGCAAAGGCTTCCTCCTTATAGCATTTGAGGAAGGAGGCTGTATCTTTCCACCACCAGAACCACCAGAAGAACTTGTTGCACAGTCCTCTAAACATTTTTCCCTGCAATTATCCAAACATCTCCCTTCACTAGTACACAACTCGCCTGCATCCCAGTCTTTTTCTTCACACATCAATTTGCATTTTTCCATATCCTTGCAGTTAACAGAACATAAATAGAAACATTTCTCCCTACAATCTGTTCCTGGTTCTGTATTTTCTTCAGGCTTTGTATTTTCACCAGAGCATTCCCTAAAGCATTCAGTGAATTCTTCCTTATAGCATTCTTTGTCCAAAATCTTTTCATCATTTGCATCTACTTTTGTACATGCCTCAATAGCCTTTTTATTACATTCATCCCTGCAATTATTCCCAGGAACTTCTTCAGTGATAATGCCTAAGCAGCTATCCCTTTCTTTTTTGCACTTTTCAATACAAGGGCTAACACTAAAAAGCCTTGACAATATGCCTCTCTGATCCTTGCCGCATGATTTCCTGCACCTTTTAAACTGCTCTTCGCAATCATTAGGTGGGACTTGCTCCTGACCAGTTTCTTCCCTGCATTCTGCTACACATTCATCAAAATTAAATTCCCTGCCGCAAAAATCTAAAATGCACTTGTCAAGCTGTTTTTTTTCAAAGGAACATTTTTCATTGACCAAGCCAGCTGTTTCATCCATTGATAATCTCTCTTCTTTAGCCTGAGCCTGATAGGTTTCTGCACATTTATCATAATACTCCCTTTGACTTCTGCATTCCTTATATGATGCAGATTCTTTGCATTTAGAATATAATTCAAGTTTTTTCTTGCACTTATATACACAATCATCTTTTTCATTGAAAAGCTTTATTTCTTTAGCAATTGAAGTTTGCGTTTCTACTTTCCCACAACCGCATTTTTCAAGCAAGGCTTCTAACTGCTTTACTCTTTTCTCAAGAGCTTCCACCCTTTTTTGGATAGACGGACTTCTGTCCAATGTTCCAAGACCCTTGGTAGAAATTACTGCAATATCCTTATCTGCAGATAATGTTTTAGGGACTGCTGACTCCATTCCTGTCATGGCAACTTGACCAAAACCAAGAATATCCATCAAATCATCCAGAGGCCCTGCAACAGCAAGACCAGATGCGACCAACAAAAAAACTAGACCTAATGTGATTATTCCTCTTTTCATGATACATCCTTATAGACTTTTGGAATATTTAAATATATCGCAACTAAAAAATTCATATATAATAATTACAAGATATGATTTGCATTTGCCCAAATACCAATTTTGGCATCTTGCGGGACAAACCCCAGGAGTTTTCTTCAACAATTATAAACAAAAAGCTTATATACTTCTTCATATATTAATATATGAAAAGGTGTATAAAAATGTATGAAAATAATTATAAAAACATAAAAACGGCAAATCTTACCGATTTAGAGATATTCCTACAGCTGATAGCAGACCTTGATCAAGAATTAGAATTGTTTGCTATAGGAGGTACTGCCATGGTGCTTAAAAATATTAAGGAATCCACAAAAGATATAGATTTTCTTACTAATGCCAATTATGAAACAATTAGTAGATTATTCTTGGCTGCAGGGCTTATAGAAAAGAGCAAATCGAAATTAGTCAATATTTGGTTTATGAAAGAAATAAGGGTAGATATATTTTATGAAGAATATATTTTAGGAATTAGCCTACCAGATGATTGGAAACAATTATCTGAGCAAATAAAAACGATTGGTAAGATAAAATTATACATCTTAAATTGGTATGATTTAATTATCACTAAAATTGCCAGGGCAGAAAAAAGAGATTATGAAGATATAATGGCTATAATAAAAACACAAAAAGTTGATTTCAAAAAACTCAAAAAAAGATATTATGATATTTCGGAAGAAGCAATTATCTCAGATCCAGATGAAAAATTCAAGCATTTAGAAAGGATGCTGAAATGATTCCTGCAAAATTGATGAAGGAATTAGAGAAGAAAGGTTTCGAACTTGAATTTCCCAGATATGGATCTAATGACGAAAAAATTATAGCAATCCTAAAGAAAAACAATGAAAGATTATATGCTGCCATTCCAATTTTATTGATTGAAAAATTTGATTATAATAAAATAAAATCTAAACTCAGCAAGAACCAGATAACCAAATTCAATCACATAATCTTAATTGCAAAAAAAATATTTTCAAAAGGAGGGATAAATAAAAATCTAGAAAAAATAATCAATGAAAATAAAATTAAGCAAAATATTACAAAACAAGAGATTGATTATTATTACTCAATATTAAAAGAAGCAATGAAACGAAGAATTGACAAGGAGGAAGAAAATCGTGAGAAAGAATTGAATATAAGAAGTATGTTCAATGAAAATCAGGCATTGACAACAATCTTTTCTCCAGGCAAAATAAGAATTATGAATAATATCTATAATCATAAGCCATTGACTAATACAGAGCTTAAATATTATTATAGGTCAATAAGGCCATATATACAAGCCATACTTAATGAAAATCTTAGAAAATATGTGAGGATTATTGAATCATCAAAGAAATATAGGGAAGTATAGCTTTCATGTTTTTCCATATTCATTTTTAGCTATTTGAAGTAACATCCAAAAGTTCCCAGCCTCTAGGATTATCCTTTTCATTCAAAGGCTTACATCCAAATACCAATTTTACAACCGATAAAATAATAAAGCATAAGCAATTCTAATAAAATAATGAAGATTGAAAAGCTAGCACCAGATACTTCTATTATAATTGAAGGAAAATTATTGGAGATGGTTGAATCAAAAGAAGTTAATCCAAAAGAGATATTGATTCATGAAGCAATATTATATGGATTGGAACAATTGGCAAATGATGAATATTCCATAGGATTAATCGGCTTGGATGAACTAAAAAAGCTTAGACAAATTTTTAAGGGCAAGGTGAGGATTGCAGGAAAAAGGCCCAACTACTTTAGAAATAAAGAAGACCTTAATGAAATAAATTCTTTGGTAAGAAAAATGGCTTATGAAGAAGGCGCCACATTGATTACATCATTGAGGGCCCACGCTGATGCTGGAGAAGCTTCAGGCATGCATGTAATACTTGCAAAATCAAAAACCGGCCAAAAAATTAAAATTGAAAAATTCTTTGATGAAACAACAATGAGCATCCATCTAAAAGAAGCAGTAATGCCTATGGCAAAAAAAGGTTTTCCTGGAAAATGGGAATTTGTTCCACTAAGAAAAAAGCCAATAACCCAAGATGAGATTAAGATTTATTCAAGGGAAATTATTGAGGCGGCAAATAATCAAAAAAATGCATTTATAGAAATAGAAAGGCCGGGCAGCACAATAGTCCAGTTAGGGAAATATAGGATTGTCATAACAAGGCCGCCTTTCAGCGATGGGTGGGAGATTACAGCAGTTAAGCCAGTTAAAAAACTTTCACTTGCAGATTATAACCTAAGTGAAAAATTGAAAGAAAGGATTGCAAAGCATGCTGAAGGCATTCTTATTGCCGGAGCACCTGGAGAAGGTAAAACAACTATCGCAGCAGCCATTGCAGAATTCTATAATTCACAAAATAAGATTGTAAAGACAATCGAAGCGCCAAGGGATTTAGTTTTGCCTGAATCCATAACACAGTATGCAATCTCACATGGCGATGCACAGGAGATACATGATATATTATTATTGTCAAGGCCGGATTATACTGTATTCGATGAAATGAGAAACACTACGGATTTTAAGCTCTTTGCAGATTTAAGATTGTCAGGAATTGGCCTATTGGGTGTCGTGCATGCAACTAATGCTGTTGATGCAATACAAAGATTTGTAGGAAGGATTGAACTGGGTGTAATACCCCAGGTTATTGATACTGTACTTTTCATAAAAGGGGGCAATGTTGCCAAGGTATTAAGCCTGAAAATGACAGTGAAAGTGCCTTCAGGAATGACTGAAGCTGATTTGGCCAGGCCACTCACAGAAATAAAGGATTTTGAAACTGGAGCCCTGGAATATGAAATTTATACTTATGGCGAAGAGACAGTAGTTGTTCCTGTGAAAATGAATCAGGGGAAAAGCCCTGCCAAATTACTGGCAAAAAAACAAATTGAACAGGAGATGTCAAGATATACCAACAGTGCAGAAGCTGAGATTGTTTCTAATCACAAGGCCATAGTTTATGTCCCTGAAAGAGACATGCCTAAAATTATTGGGACCAAAGGCAAAAGAATCAACCAAATTGAAAAAGATATAGGAATCAGCATTGATTTGCAGCCTACTAAATCCAAAAAAGTATCTGGGGAAAATCTGAGATATTCTATAAAAGAACGCGGGAACTATATTGTATTCCAAACTAAGAAAGGCGGAACAACAATAGATACATATATTGATGATAATTATTTATTCACATCGACAACTTCAAAAAAAGGGGATATAAAGATCAGCAAGAAAAGCAAAATCGGGCAAGAGATTATAAAAGCACTAGACCTTAATAAAAAAATGATACTTAAACAAGGTTTTATTTCCTAAATGAATTTAGAAAAGTTTTTTAAAGAATTAACATCCATAGTTTTAGTTATGGGCCTGTAGCGCAGTTTGGATAGCGCGTCTGCCTCCTAAGCAGTAGGTCGCAGGTTCAAATCCTGCCAGGCCCGCTTTTACTAAATATTTTTACCACATTAACAATCTCTTTTGCGCCATCAGCCTTTATTTTCAAAGAATCCATCTTCTTTTGATAGCTATTAATGTTTTTAAGCAATTTTCTTAAATCAGCTTCAACATTCTTCAGGCTGTTTCTTATCAATGCATATTTTCTTAATTCATAGGCATTTAATGTTTGTTCTATATGGTCCTGTATGGGATATATCAAAGAAGGCTTTTTAAAAATAACAATTTCAGAGAGGCTGCTTTTTCCGCCTAAACTAATTACTGCTTTTGAAACTTTAATATATTCCAAAAAATTATCCTTGAAATTGTGGTGTTCCAATTTGGAAGAACGCAGCTTTCTTGCTCCAAATACAATAAATTTCTCTGCTGGAAAATTCCTTGCACATTTGTCAACCTTTTTTAAAAGGGATTTGCCAAAATCTGAGCCGCCAAGCATCAATAAGACTGGCCTTTTCTTTAATTTTAATTTTTTCATCAATTTTTCAATTGAAGGCAAATCTAAAGGCTTTAATTTTGTAATAGGATTAACATAATTAAAAATCAAACTGCCTTTTTTATGGCCCAATAATGTCGGGATGATAGTATAATCCCCCCTATTATATACTCCCTCCAAATATTTTGCCTGCAGCTGCATTATCTTACTGACCCTGTGCTTTGACTTGTATCTTTTATACATCAAAGGATCAAAGCCAAAAATCATCACACATTTTTTCTTGATGAGATTAGCAAACAGGGCCCCAGTCGGCTCAAAATCTGAAAGGATTATGTCAGGATTGAATCTTTTGACAGCCTTCTTAATCTTATATGCAGAAATAAACCAAACAAAAGGCAAAAATAAATTCTTAAAAATAAATGGGGCTGCCTTAAATTTCATATTTTTCCCGGGAATTTTATAGCCTCTGATATTAATTGTAGGGTGCAGCTTCTTAAAAAATTTATAAGAATTATCATAACCCGCAACCATGAACTTATTATTTTTATCATCTTTCCTGAATTCTTCCAGAATAGCATTTACCCTTATAGAATCACCAAACCCAACACCTGTAACAACAAATAATATCTTCATCTGACCTTATAAAATTTTTCTGCAAACCTGCAGTGATTTATCCTCCCATACGCCTTTGAACGCAAATATACCGGCAGCCATAACGCATACATGTACTGCCATTGGCTCTTGAAAAGCTTCATATAATTTACTTTTTTATTATAATAAGGGGTTATGTCAACATAAACAGTTGGCTTATTCTCCTTAATCACGTTCCATACCTCAAATTCAAACACTTCATATTTTTTTCTGGACTTGTCAACAATCTCCAAAATTGCATTATTGACAGCCCTATGATCTGGATGGGGATCAATTGCTGAAGGCACATATATTTTATTGGGCTTGTATTTATTTAAAAGTTGCGATAATTGATTTTTGATATTCTGTGAAAAAAGATTTTCCTTAATTTTAATATCAGGAAGCCCTAAAAATTTTGTTTCTGAAATGCCTAAAAATTCAGAGGCTTTCTTTGTTTCACTTTTTCTTTTTTTAATCACTATGTCCTTCTGAAAATGGGGATGCGACTGCTCACCATAAGAAAACACTATCTTGATAATCTCAAAACCAGCTTCAACAAGTTTTTGTATAGTCCCGCCCATGCCAACTGCTTCATCATCACTATGCGCACAAAAGATTAAAATTGTTTTCATATTATAGTTTAAAATTTTTATTTTTATTAAACTTTCTATTGTGTGAACTTATTCAGTAAACTGTAATTTTTTACTAAATGGGTTATGCCTGAAATCTCTTCAATCCTTTGCTTCTGACTGCCCTGCGGCGATTCC
>JAYEMU010000127.1:0-1740 GCA_034718475.1 Nanobdellota archaeon | reverse complement strand
AAATTTACGAGAAAAGAATAGTTCCTCATGGTAATGGGGCTAAGATACTAGCCCAGAAAAAAGATATAGGAAAAAGGGCTTATGTTATTGTAATTAAAGACTAGCACTTAATTCTGTCCCACACCCAGCTTTGCCGCAATTTATTTAAATCATAAACACTATTCAATAACTATGGATAAACAAATCAAGGTACTAGGATTTAAAAATTTAGAGCCAGATGAGCAAGCTATATTAAAAAGAATTGTTTATAAGGATTATAAAAAATTAGTTATATTACTCAACAAGCTCTATGGAAAAGAGCTGCCAAACTTAGAACTGGTTATTGATATCAAGAAAATTAATGCTCAAGGCAAACAAAAGAATTATGATGTAAAAGCCAACCTTTTTGCAACGAATAATAGATTTAATGCCATAGCAAATGATTGGGATTTTGCAAAGGCATTGCATGAAATCATGGATAATTTAAGCAATCTTATTAATAAGAAATTTAGAATTCAAAAATGATAGTTTTTTAAATTTTAACATTTTTATAACACTATGCTAATCTATGAAATAATTATTTTTACCATTGCCCTTGCAGTATTAATTAAAGCAAGTGATATTTTTGTTGATGCAGCACAAAGAATAGCTGAATATTTAAAGATTTCCAGCTATATTATAGGCTTTACATTAGTTGCCATCGGCACATCGCTCCCAGAATTAATTTCATCACTAGGGGCTGCCTATTATCATTCTCCTGACCTTATAATTGGAAATATTATTGGGAGCAATATTGCAAATATTGGATTAATTTTGGGGATATCTGCGATTGTTGGATTAATTAAAATAGAAAAAAGAGTTTTTTATAAAGAAGGGCTTTTTCTTCTTATGACAAGCATATTATTATTTATATTTTCATTTAATAAAAGATTAGACTGGTGGGAGGGCTTAATCTTCCTATTTTTATTTATTGTTTATTCAAGTTATATCACCCAATTAAATATTATACAAAAGCTTTATTCTACCTTGCTTCAGATGAGGGATTTCATAGAGATTAAAATTTTTAAAAAGAAAAAAGCTGAAAAAATTAAAGAAGAAATAATTAAAGAAAAAAAGCCCATATTTGCCATTATAAAAGAAATTTTTATAATTATTTTGAGCGGGGCTGCTATGATATTTGCAGTTGAATTCTTAATCCCAGCTGCAAAAAATATTGCTTTAAGCTTGGGAATATCTGAAACTATTGTGGGATTGTCGATGCTGGCCTTGGGAACATCATTGCCTGAGCTGATTGTTGCGATAAATTCTATTAGAAAAGGATTTAATGAATTATTAATTGGCACAATCATTGGCAGCAATTTATCAAACATTTTATTAATTGGAGGATTAAGCGGGCTAATTGCACCAATTTCCATCAATACCGCAAGCATATTTTATTTCATCCCTTTTATGATTCTGATAACTATGGCATTCTTATTTTTTATTAGGACAAAGTGGGAATTGAAAAGATATCAAGGGGCCTGCTTATTAATGTTATATCTAAGTTTTATAACCTTTATATTCCTAGTAAAATTTTAAAAAATTATTTCAGTTTTATAACCCAAGTTTGACAGTTTGCTGATTATTTAACACAAGATTTCTATTTGACAGTTAGCTATTTTTTAATAAAAAACATGATTTTTCTATGTAATTACTCCCCTTTTTAGGCAAATTAGTTCATTTATCCAGTCAAAATTAGAATAAATTCTTCTTTTGTAGGCA
>JAYEMU010000126.1:0-1740 GCA_034718475.1 Nanobdellota archaeon | reverse complement strand
TTTTCAAAAGCTGGAACGCAGATATAATTGGAATGACAATGGCTCCAGAAGTTGTATTGGCAAGAGAAGCGCAGATATGCTATCAGACAATCGCTACAGTTACTGACTATGATGTATGGAAAACTGACAATTCTGTTACATTAGATGAAGTTCTAGATACGATGAAAAAAAACATGGCAAATGTTAAAAAATTATTAGAATTAACTATCCCAAAGATAACTGATGAATTTTGTTCCTGCCAAAACGCCTTGAAAGGCGCATTGATTTAAGAGCAAAATTTCATAAATATTATAAATTCATTTAAAATTATTAGAAAGGAGGGAATAAAAATTGAATATTACAATTATAGGTACAGGTTATGTAGGCTTATGCCAGGCGGTCGCTTTTTCAGACATAGGCCATAATGTTGTTTGTGTTGATATTGCAGAAGAAAAGATTGAGATGCTGAATAATTTTCGTCTAGACCTTTCTAATACACTGCCAATTTTTGAAAAAGGCCTGCCAGAATTGATTAAAAAAAATTCAATTAGATTAAATTTCACTAATGATTTAACAAAAGGCATAAATTCTGATGCTATATTTATCTGTGTTGGCACGCCATCTAATGAAGAAGGAGAAGCAAATCTTAGCGCTTTGAAAAAGGTTTGTGCATCCATCGGCAAGAGTTTGCATTTATCCAATAAAGAAATGCCATTAATAGTTATCAAAAGCACAGTGCCAATAGGCACCCATACTCTTGTTCAAAATATAATCTCCCAATATACAAACCGGCCTTTTGCAGTTGTTTCAAACCCTGAATTCTTGGCACAAGGCAATGCAGTAAAAGACAGCATTAATCCATCAAGGATTGTAATAGGCACTAATAATAAAAAAGCAAAAGATATCATGCATCAAATCTATCAGCTTTATGAAAATAAAGGCATCAAAATATTTTTCATGAGCAATGTTGATGCAGAGCTTCACAAATATGCAGCCAATGCTTATTTGGCTGCCCAAGTTAGCCTAACAAATAATCTGGCAAATTTATCCCGTGCATCTGGCGGCGATTGGAACAAAATAAAAAAAGCAGTTTTAGAGGATAAACGAGTTGGCAGATTTGTCAATTCCAGTTCTGGATTTGGAGGAAGCTGCTTTAGCAAAGATGTTAGGGAACTAATTCATTCTTTTGAAAGATTCAATGTGGATAATACACTTTTAAAAGAAGTAATAAATCAAAATGCTAAGCAAAAAAATCATTTGGTTCCGCGAATAAAAAAATACCTTAATTCTTTGGACGGCAAAAAAATTGCAATTTGGGGATTATCATTCAAGGCAGGGACAAATGATGTTAGGGGCAGTGCTTCTATACCCATCATAAAAGGATTGGTTGAAGAGGGGGCAAAAATAAAAGCTTATGACCCTGAAGCAATGGAAGAAACAAAAAAAGAATTAATTTCTTTTGAAGGCAATGAGAACATAACTTATGCAAATAACAAAGAAGAAGCTTTAGAAGATTGTGATGTTTTATTAATCCTTACAGAATGGCCTGAATTTAAAAATCTTAATTTTGACTTGATAAAAAGCAGATTAAAAAACCCTGCTATTTTTGACGGCAGGGATTTGTTCTCTCTAGAAGAGATGAAAGAAAATTGCTTTAATTATTTTTCAATTGGGAGGTCTGATCTAATAAGATGAAGATCCTCGTAACAGGCGGAGCAGGATACATAGGAAGCCATACTGTTAAAGCTTTAATCAAAGAAG
>JAYEMU010000125.1:0-7888 GCA_034718475.1 Nanobdellota archaeon | reverse complement strand
TCAGACAAGACTTCATCTGCAGTATAAGCATATGAAGCCACTTTCAAGGGATCAGCTTCATCTGCATCAACATCAACACAATCCTCCCCTAAATCAAAGGTATGGGCATTAACATGAATCTTAACCTTGTCGCTTGCCTTTTTTTTAGCCTTAGTTTCATCTTCCAGGGCTTGCAATTGAAGTTCCTCTAATGATGGAGGACTTAAAAATTTCAAATCTACAGGTGCATCATAAAGAAACAATTCGCCATCAGAATTTTTAAACAATAATTTATCATCAAAAATCACAAACCAATTTCCTACTTCGCCATCAATATCAGCCTCTATCATGCCTGGCGTATCTCCTGTATAATAAAAAACAAACCCATCATGGACTAGGCCAATAGCCAAATCTGAAACATCATTTTCTGTCAACCCTGCATCTTCAAGGCTTGATATTGCAAATGCCTCATATATTCCCAAGTTAACTATAATTTCTAGGTATTGACCATCAGCAAGGTCTGAAGCTGTCAACTCGCCACCCTCTGTCAAACTAAAATATATATCAGCATTATCTCCAGAAGTTATAAAATATAGATTTGGGACATCAAATCCTGATAGGATAAATGCCTCATCTGGATCCAAGGTAAACCCTTGTTCAGTTACAGTATCGCTTAAAACCAAATCCCCAAAAGTCAATGAAACCTCCACTGTATCAGAGGTTTCTGCAAATACAGCAAATGCTGCAATAAAAACAATAAAGATTGTTATTGATAATTTATTTATTTTCAATGTAACCACCCTCCTGCTGGACCAGAACCTGTAGCATCGGCTGCATATTGGTTAGCTTGATCTAATAAATCCTGACTTGCAACTTCTGTTCCAGTTTGGTGTGGTGAACTACTTGATGGACTTGATGGTGGAGTCTCTTGACCAGAAGGCTTAACCTGATTTTGGCATTTTGAACTGCCGCAATATACAACTAAATCAGCATAATCAATATTTTCTTTACCTGCCATCATGTCGCAGATATCCTTTTCAATCGATTTTAACGCCAAATCCAATTCTGGCAGTTTAATAGAATGGAACCATCCTGAATCATAGATATAATCAGACCAAACATCTTCAGGCTCAAGCGTGTGTTCCTCTTTAATATTCTTTGCAGCATCAGAAGCAACAGTTTTTGGCCTATAATTATTTGTATTCACATTCAAATTTTTTGCAAGGCGCATATTTGCCAGATCCAAATTAGAGGCTGCTATTGAATCAACAGTTTTAGTGGTGCTGGACGCAGCAGCCCTTACAATATCTAAGCCAGTTTGTGCCCCTGTAATTCTGGATGATTTTAATGCCTCAAGCTTAAGGTTTATAACATTGATTTTGTCCATTATTGCCAAATATAAATTCTTATTCTCTACTGCCCCTGCAGATAATGCCTCACATGCTCCATTCATGCACCTCTCTCCATACTTGCAGTCACCATCATCAGTGCAGCTTGTTGCTTCAGGTATTGGTATGCAAAACATTTCATCGTTGCATGTAAAGCCTTCAGGGCAGGGTGTCAAATCACAAAATAATCTTAGGCAGTGTCCTTCATAGCAAACTTCATCTTCTTCTATACAATCGCTATGGATTGTACAAGTTTTTCTTGTGGAAGTTTGTGTGCTAGAATCAGAAGTTTCCCCCATATCTATTTGCTCTCCATGAATTAAATAAGTTGAAAGACTATCAACCCTTTTTTCCTCTATTTCATTAATTTTATAATCAAAATCTCCAAAAGTAAATCTATAAGGCATTGCCCTTCTTATCCAACCAGGAATTGAACCCATATTATTCTTTCTTAATTTAACATTTTTGTCATCAATTTGACTAGCTTTTTTTAATTCAATACCTTGCAATAAAATTTTATGCTCTTTATTTTTGTGAAATTTGGGAGATTTGACTGGTTGAATTATAGCCTTTTTTGCTTTTTTATCAATTCCTTTAAGTTTCATATAAGACATAATCCCCTCAAGCTCTAAAAAAATATATCCTGGAACTTCTGTACCATCATCATATCCTCTTGCAAAATAAACTTTCCAATGTGGGCCTGGATTTTCGCAAGATATCTTTTTGAATTCATTAACCCTATTTGAAATAAATATTTTTTCATTAGTTTCAAGTAAAAAATATGCTGGATGGATTCGTTGCAAAGAATCAATAACTTCAATTTTTAATTTGGCATATTCCCCAACGTTATCAGCCCCACTACCATCAAAGGTAACAGATACTCCATTTGAAATTATAGATTGCCCGTTTTCTTTCTTTAACATAAAATAACCTGCCCCTATCTTAATTTTTAAGAAATCATTATTGCCACCCCATTTAAAATCTACAAGTTTTACTGTTTGATCTTTCACAATTAAAGTATTTTGATGATAAACAGAAAACATTTGCGATTGCTGGGATTTCTCTGAACCACTTTCCTGTATAGGTTCAGCCTCATCAGCATCCCCTCCAGAAGAAGGTATTAATGAAGAAGAAGAGTAAAGATCAGAATATGAAGGGAATTTTGTTTGTTGGCTTCCAAAAAGATTATGAAAAATACTTAACCCAGTAATCTCATTATCCCCGCCAGTCAATCTCAAAATTAAATCTGAAAAAAATCCTGCAGAAACCACAGAAACACATAATAAAGCAACTAATCCAAAAATTATAAGCTTGCCTCTTTTCATTATAAAGAAAAATTAAGTGAATTAGATATATAAAAGTTTCGAAATTTTGTAAGAAGAAAATCAGCTTAGGAAAGCCTTAAGTGATTCAGAAAAATTTTTCTTCTCCAATAAAAACTTTTTTATACGTTAAATATTATTAACAAGTGTTAAATATTTTAAACAATAGAAAACTTTAAATATTAATGTTAAATATAACTAACATATGCTAGAAATTATTAACAAACTTAAACCCTTCTTTGAAGATAACTATAGAAGGATTAATGTAAGAAAATATGCGAGAATGCAAAAAATCAGTCCTCCAAATGCTTCAACATTCCTAAAAAAAATAAATAAGGAAGGTTTACTCAATAAAGAAGAGGAAAATAGATATATATATTTCTATGCAAACAGGAACAATAAAACATTTACAACATTGCAAAGAGTATACTACCTTAACTTATTTGAAAAGATTGGCCTATTAGACTATCTGGAAAAGGAACTTGTTACACCCACAATAATTTTGTTTGGATCTTATGCAAAAGGAGAAATAAATCAAAATTCAGATATTGATCTTGCTATATTTTCTCCATCTAAAAAAATAAATTTAGAAAAATTTGAAAAAAAACTCGGAAAAACAATCCAAGTATTTTCATTTCGGAAAAAAGAGGATATAAAAAACAAAAACTTATTAAACAATATACTGAATGGTTTTATTCTGAAATGGGGTTGGTAAATTGGATTGGACAAATTGCTTGAAAAAAGCTTTATCAAAAGAAGTGACTTTAGACAAGAATTTAATATCATCTTTAATAGATTCTGCTGAAAAGAAAATAAAAGCTGAAACAATTCTGCCAGAAAATTTGCCTGAACCCAAAATTACATTAATATATTAATATATGATGCATTAAGGACAATACTTGAAGCATTGGTTTTGAAAAATGGTTTTAAGATTTACAATCATGAATGCTATACTGCTTTTCTTAAAGAAGTTATGAATGAATCGCAATTAGGAGACAAATTTGATGAATACAGAAAATTAAGGAATGCTATCAATTATTATGGCAAACAAGTAAAGCAGGATAAATCAAAAGAATTGATTAGAAGAATTAAAGAACTGATTAATATTTTGAAGAAGAGGATTTAGGATTTCACTCTGAAATTACTTTTTCAAATCTTCTCCAATAAAAACTTCCCCATTTCTCGCAAGTAAAAAGTTAGGTCAGCAAAATTTGCATAGATTGATGCATTACATCTCCAAATGGTAACCTTGAGTATGCAAATTATAACATTCATAAGATATTTCTCTAGTAGACTTTCTACGTACATTTCTCCTCAGAAATGTCCTACAAGTACCCCACACCCAAAATTTTCTCCATTAATACCTTGCCATCATCATTTAAGGCAATCATATTCAAATCATCATTATAATCCCCAATCCCATTAACCGAATCACTTGCAAATAATATCTTGACATCATTATAAGCCTTGACTTTAACAAACATTTCAAGGTCAGCCTGCGCAGATCCAGCTTCTTCAACTACATTCAGATTTTCATCTAACTTATAATAGGCAATATCCAAAACATCGCTGTTCGTAAATGATTCAACCTTATTAAGCCGGACAATTAACTCTTCTCGCTCAAGAATCCCCATCTGTTCTTCAATGGCTGACAATCTTTTATCTATGTCCTGAAGAAAATCTTTAAGCCCAGCCAGATTAAAAATATCAAAATCATATTTTGCCTTGTTTGGAGGCTCACTGCTTATCAATCTTTTTAAGGACAAAAAATTTTTAGAGAACGGCAGATAACCAGTGCTAGGCAATTTAAACCAGGAATACTTCACACAAGAACCTGCATAGCATCCCCTTTCACACTTATAGATTTTATTCTCCATATGGCCATCAACGCAAATCCTCTCAATTAAGCCCCCCCCCTCTGAATTAACGCACTGGTCCCAATAAATCCCATCCATGTCCTGAACATAACCCCGCTTAAACTCAGGCCTGTCCTTATTTGCATCAGTATCTACACAAAGATTTTTCATATTAGAATTCTGCGCAAATACATCAGACAGCATCCCTGCAGATACAGAAGAGATAACCAAAGAAAAAATTATTAAATACATCACACATTTCATTGAATTATTTAAAGCCTTATAATATTATAAAAGTTTCTATCTCATTCTGGATGTGGATTCCTTCCAATAAAATAATTTGAGAATCTCAAAACTGCTGTAGACAAGATTATGCTATATAGTATAAATAGGAAGCTTAATTCAAGGACAAGCCTTAAGTTTGCAACATCAGCTGAATTCAGCATCCCAGGCGATGCTAATTTGGCAATTATGATAAATGCAATTACCGCAACCGCTACACCCTTGCCGGCATTCAAAGACATAAATATCTTTTCCTTAAAAGATATTTCATCATGCCTAATAAATGTAAAATGTATGGCAATAAACCTCAATGCAATATAAATTGCAAACAATGCTATTGACTTCAGCAAGAAAATATAATTTGATGGCAATTTTATCAGCAATCCCAGCAGGATAAAAACTACAATTGTTAAAAAATTTGTAAAGAGATTTACAAATTCCTGAATATGCTGCTTGCTTCTCACAACTGACCAGCCAAAAACCAAGCCAAGTGTTGTAACCGAAAGCACCCCATTACCGCCAATCTGTTCTGCCAATGTATAAGATATAAGCGCCAGCGCAACCAGCAGCAATGGCGAAATTGACTTAAGATACTCTTTCTTCATCAGCCTGAAGCTGACTAATCCAATAACAAGCCCAGTGCCTATCCCTGCCATCACGCCCCTTGTAAAAAACAGGATAATATCCCCGGCATGCAATGTCCCTTCAAACCAATATAATATTATCAGGGGGAATATAACAGTTATCGGCGTATTGATAATCGATTCGAATTCAAGGATTTTTGCAACCTTGACAGAATTATCCTTAAACACTGACAGTACAACCCCTGCATCTGTACCAGACATCATAGTTGCAAACAATAAGCTGATCAATATTGCGCTCAAAGTAAGGACTTTTCCAAAAAACAGATGAATAAAAGTTGTAAAAAAGATTAAGTTTATAACCAAAAATATTACAGTCAATTTTAAAGCCACTGGATAAAGATTGTTTACTTCCCCCAGCTTGAATTTAGAAGTACTTTCAAAGATAATCATAACCAAAGCAAAAAGCCCAAAGCTTATCAGGAAAGATTCATCAAAAGCAATCCAATTAGTCATCCCTAAAATCACACCAATCAAGATTAAAAATAAAATTTTTGGCAATTTGAATTTGACAGCAACTATAGAAGCCAATACTCCCAAGAGCAAGAATACTGATAGCCAGGAAAGATTTGCAAGATAGCCCAAGCCCATAATTAATATTTCTATTTTAAAATTTAAAAATGTTTCTATCAGGATGCATTGTTACCTTAACGGGAGTTTTGGAATTTTTTTATTGAGTTTAACATCTTGTATGTGGGTAATACAATCATCGCTGTTATGTTTGTCGAAACTTTGTTTCGATCAAGGTTAGTGCAAAGACCGGCGAAGCCGAAACCCGCAGAGTTTATTTTAAGCCCGTTTTTTATAAATGCTTTTTCTATGACCAACTTCTATGACATGAATTAGTAGTTTATTCTCTATTACATTTAAGATAACTCTATAATTACCAACTCTTAATCTGAAGTATTTTGATCCTACTAGTTTTTTTACATGAGGATAAGGTCTAATCCTGCATCTTTTTAACGTGGAAATAATTCTATTTTGAATGTCTAATGGAAGTTTACTTAGTTGTTTATCTGCAAAATCAGAAAATGTTATTTCATAACTCATTTTTTATCCTTGCTTCAACTTCTGCAAGAGTTTTAACTCTTCCAGATTTTATGTCGCTTTCAGATTTTCTGATATTTGCTAAAGTTTGCTCTGATAATTCCATAGTATCTTCCAATAAATCCCGTATAATATCTTCATAACTTTCTTTATCATACATTTTACGAGATTTCAAATCTTCAAGTAAATTTTTACTTATTTGAATAGTTGTAGTTGCCATAGGGGTTATATAGAACGCTATAGTATATAAATATTTCGTTTTTTGGGCTTAAAATAAATTAGACATAACATCGGGCTTAAGGGAAGTTTTTCTGCAAGAAAAAATGATGGAGAAAATCTTTGATTTTCGTAATCACAGTATGACGCAGGGTGCCAGTAATTACTAATATGCATTCTTTTATTATGGAAATGTTTTAAAAAAAGAGATAACTTACCTATTATTATGGGCAATAAAAAAGCAATTTGGTTAACAGATTTACATCTTAATTTTTTAGATCCTAGAAGTAATCAGAGATTTATTGGTCAAATACAAAATGAAGAACCAGATATAATCTTAATAGGAGGAGATACTGGAGAAGCTCATAACGTTATTTCTTATTTAAAAGAACTAGAACAATCTCTCGGTTCACAAATATATTTTGTTCTTGGCAATCATGATTTTTACAAAGGCTCTATATTCCAAGTTAGAGAGGAAGCAAAGAATGCTGCAAATATGTCGGAGAGACTTTTTTATTTAGATGAAACACCTTTTGTCGAATTAAGTGAGGATACTGCTTTAATAGGTCATAGTAGTTGGGCTGATGGAAGATTCGGTGATTATGGGATATCAAATGTTATGCTTAATGACTATTTACTGATAAATGAGCTTTCAGGATTAACCAAAGCTGATAGATTACAACACCTAAACAGATTAGGGGATGAAGCTGCATCTCATTTGCAATCCAGTCTTGAAATGGTGGTTGAAAAATATAGAAATATATTTTGTTTAACTCATGTTCCACCATTCAGAGAATCATGTTGGCATGAGGGCAGAATTTCTGAAGATGATTACTTACCGCATTTTTCTTGCAAAGCTGTTGGAGATGTTTTAAAAACGACAATGCAAGGTAATCCTGATTCATATCTAACTGTTCTCTGTGGTCACACCCATAGTTCTGGTAATTTTCAAGCGTTGGACAACTTAGAAGTATTAACAGGAGAAGCAAAATATGGACAACCAAAAATACAAAAAGTAATTTATCTCTGAACATGACATACTCCACACACTAAAGTGTGTAGTTTCTCGGACTTAGCTTGGACAAATATTATTTATCCTCACTACCGATGGCATAGCCACTATGCAACTACTCCTTGACAAAAAGCCTTGGAGATAC
>JAYEMU010000124.1:0-7992 GCA_034718475.1 Nanobdellota archaeon | reverse complement strand
CTTTTTCAAATTATCAGGTATGGATAATGTTATAGTTTCCATTTTTGCCATTTTAAGACCCCCATTAGATTATGTTAATCCACAGGAGCCTGTTGAGATATATAAATCTTCTGATTCTGAAAATATTTCCGATTATGAGCTGATTAATGTCAAAGATGCCTATGAATTGATGGAAGAAGGTTCAAAAGTAAGCTTTTTGGATGAAAATCTTGAGAAAATAGAGGTTGAAGGGATAGAGAAGGAAGCTTATGACGGCAGGATATATGATGTTACTGTGCCAAATCATGTTATTTTGGTTAAGAGGGACGGTCTTATTGCATGGTCTGGAAACAGCTTACATAGGAATTTTACTTCTTTAAGCTCTGGAAGTTATACTTATACCGCTTATGTTGTTGACAAGGCAGGAAACCTGAATGAGACTTTGGTGAAGGCAAGACTACAGACAATTTGACAGTTTGGAATCAAAGTACAGCAGATGCAGACTCAGACAATATTAAAAACAGCTTCAATCGACCTATTGCCGCATTCTGAAAAGCCAATAATTGCCTACTGGGAAACTGTCGGATTAAGGGAAGGGCAATACAGCATAAACTTAAAATTAAAGTTCCTGGACAAAGTCATTGAAAAGCAACTGGTATCTTACCTGAGCATGGACGGCATGAGGACATCATTGCTTTCGTCAACAGGGCAGGTGATTGGCGGCAAGGCTGAAATTGAACGCAATACAATATTGTCAATAGCAATAGTCATCTTGATAATCCTGAACATTGGATGGTTCATCTATTTCAAAAAAAGCCAGAAAAAGAAATGATTGCAAGAAAAAAACCTCTGAAAAAACAGAATTCAATCACCCTGAAGCAATACAGGATTTCAGGTACAAGGGTGAGATGTACAACATAAAAACAAAAAAAGGAAATTTAAAAGTCAGCCCAGAGCATAAAGTTTATGCCAAGGTTGAAGAAAAATCCAATCAGATATTAAATAAAAATTTATTACCTGTAAGCCCTGTCGTGATGCCCGAAATCAATAATATAAACAATATCCCCTTTTATTTCATAAGTGAGAACAAAACTTTTGAGAATGTGAACTCTTCTCTCTCCCTTATGGGAATACTTCAAAGGCTTGAATTGCCCAGGATTGGTCAAAATAAAAGCAATTTTTCTGCTAAGTGCTTTGTCAATTTCCCTATTCTTAGCACAAGCTTTCTTAATTCTGGATTTAGCCCTGCTAGTGTATTTGAGGTTCATTCGTTCCAAAAGTCTAATCTTTTAGCAGTTATGAAAGGACCTTTCCTTGCCTCTTCCAATTCCTTGATAAACTCTTCCCTTAGTGGAAGCTCATCTACAGGATGCCAGTCAATCTCTTCACAAAAATTCCAGTCTTCATCAGTGACTTTGCCAGTTTTAACATACCTGTCAAATATCTCCTTTTTACGAGATTCCTCTCTTCCCACCTCAGACCAATTCACCCAAGGAAAAAGATCCAATTCCAATTTAAAGGATTCTTCCATTGAAACAGTTATGCTTGCCATTTATAATTCACCTCTTGCCCTTAATTTTAACAATACGTCAAGCCTTTTCCTTAATCCAGCCTTAATTACTTCCGGCCAGTTTACATCAGGCCTTTTATCCAGCTTGTCCTTAAGCTCTTTCGGGAAAGAAAATGTTACCCTTACCATTTTTTCTTTTTCTGCCATTTGCAATACCTCCAGCAATTACATTAATGCAAGTAACTGCGTTGATATATTTAAAACTTTTGATTCTGAGAATAAATTGATTGAAAATTCAGAGGGCTTGGCTTATGCGAATATTAAGGAAGAATTACCTGTAGGATTCCTTGTGATGACAAAAATTCTCAAAAATGATAGTGGTGCCTTTGAGTCTGAAAGTAAGAACAAAAGAGCCAAGCCTGACTCTTTTAAGATGGCTCATACTTCCCCTGAGATTCTTGAAATGCTCATCAATGACAATGATATCAACTGTTCCAATTTGCGATATTTTCTTTTGAAGAGTCCTGAACAAGATAGGATCTTTGCGACTAAGCTTCTTCATAATCTTTTTAATCTTGGAAGTATCAATCTTCATAAAGAGTCACACCATTTATTGAATTCTTTTACAGTCATGGGCTTCCCAAGAGGCTCTTTCTCTATCTTCTTTAACTTCTCAATAAATTCTTCCCTTAATTCCATCTCATCCAATGGATCCCAATTAATTTTTTCACAAAATTCTTCTTCTTCTTTAGATAATTCTACACCTTTAATGAAGTTTTCAAATATCTCTTTCTTCCTTGCTTCCTCTGAGCCAACTCCTGACCAGTTCACCCAGGGAAAGCTTTCCAGTTCTGCCTTGATAGAGCCTTCCACTGCAATAGATACGCTTACCATCTATAGTTCACCCCTTGCCCTCATTCGCTTCAATGCTTCAAGCCGCTTCAGTATTCCCTGCTTCATAACTTCAGGCCAGTTTATTTCAGGCATCTTGTCCAGCCTGTCCTTAAGCTCTTTTGGTATAGACAATGTTAATCTTTCCATGATAAATCCCTCCTATGTTAATATACGCAAATGCGTTGATATATTTAAACTTTTTGATTCTGAGAATAAAGTGATTGTAAATTCAGAGGGCTTGGCTTATACAAATATTAAGGAAAATTCAGTAAGCCCTGTCGTGATGCGTGAACTTCTCAAAAATTATAGTGTCGCCTTTGACCTTAAAGATGAGAACAAAGCTGCCAACTTGTATTCTGCGATACTCGCTGGAATCATGCCTAAGATTCTTGAAATGGACAATTGCAAGATTGTCGCAGGAAACAATTTGACGCATCTTCTTATCAAGTGCAATGAAAGTGGATTTGTCCTTTCTTTTAAGAATCTTCAAGCTTTTTTTGAGTTTTTCAGAAACTTTTCTTTTAAAACTCATAATGCATCCATCCACTTGCCAAACTCTTCTTCTGTCATTGCCTTAGAATGCGGACCTTTTTCTACCTCCTTAAGTTCCTTGATAAATTCATCCTTCAAAGGCAGCCAGTCTCCGGGAATCCAATCTATTTTTTCACAGAACTTCCATTCTTCATTTGATAATTTACCAGTCTTGACATACCTGTCAAATATCTCCTTTTTCAATACTTCTACTCTTGACAGCTCAGACCAATTCACCCAAGCAAAATGCTTAAACTCTGCCTTTAATTCTTCCCCTACAGATATGGTTATCGATACCATTTATAGTTCCCCATTTTTAACCATTGCTTCAAATTTGCGCAATTGCTTAACCTTAATTTCAAATCTTCCCTTCAGATATTCAGACCAATTAATATCTGGATGCTTATCCAATCGTTTCTTCAACCAAACAGGTATATTTACAGTAAATGTTGCCATTTTTGTTCCTCCACAAAATTTTGTTGATACACAAAAAACTATTAATATATTTAAACTTTTTGATTCTGAGAATAAAGTGATTGTAAATTCAGAGGGCTTATGCGAATATAGAAAAAGAATTACCTGTAGGTCTTGTCATGATGCCTGAAAAAAAACTAAGCCTGCTTCAAAAGCTTGAGGACAATAATTTTCTGGCAGGCAGCTTCAACTGCATCAGATATTCCAGCAATATGCTTTGCTATTTCTGCTACTAAAATATTTGTAACTGCTTCCCGCTTGCCGAAATAAACCATATCCAAAATATCCCTTTTCAAAATATCACAATTATGCTCAATTTGCTTTGCTTCTTTAATATGGACCATTATATCATCCTTGTCTTCAAGAAGATCTTCAATTATCTGAACTATTTTTTCAATGCATTTGCGCGTCTCGTCAGCAAGCTTCCAAAATGCAGATTTTAAATCTTCCTTAAACTTCTTATCTTCCATGTAACAAAAAATATTTACAGAATTTTGAATCTCATCCATAATATCATCTAATGATTGAATCAATTCATGGAGATGACTTCTTGTACCTGGAAGGAATGCACCACTATACATCTTTAAAGTTATTTCATTATTAATCGCATCGGCTTCATTCTCAATCTTACAAACTTTTTCAGCATATTCAGCCAACCTTTCATAATCCTCATCAAGCCAGAATTTTATACAGTCCCTAAAAACTGCTTCAGCCTGCCCTAATTTATCTCCAAATTTTTTAACATATTCTAAAGTGTCCTTTTCTTTTTCCCTTCCGAAAATCGGCAAAATCTTTAATCCCATTTTTCCTCCGTTTTATTTAATACTTTCTTGTTTTTAAATCTTTATATAATTGAAAATAATTTGAACAATATTATTGCAAACAATGCTGATAATACTGGAGTGATTATCCAGCCTATAACAATCTGCTTTACGGTCTTGAAGTCGATTGTTGATATCCCCTTTACTATCCCGACTCCTGCAATGCCGCCAATTATGGCAAATGTTGTCGATGTGGGAATTGAAAGCAAAGTTAAAATGTATATTGCTAAAGCTGCACCCAATTGTGAAGCAAAGGCCATGGCAGAATTTAATCTAGTTATGCCAACAGCCACTGTTTTCATTACTTTGCCACCTAATGTAACTGTACCAAAGGCCAAAGCCAAACCTGCAATCAATCCTCCTAAAACTGGAGTTATAAGGCCTTTTCCCAATACAGGCCCCAAGGCATTACCTATATCATTAGCGCCTAAACTATATGCTAAAAATCCTCCACTTATCAAAAGAAAAAATTTTAACGACTTTTCAAATAATAAAAAATGACGCTTTGCAATCAGCTTACTATAAACCTTATAAAAAATAAAACTGAAAAAGGCTGAAACCAATGGACAAATAAAACCTATGAAAAAAATTATTAATGACATCTTCCAGCCAATATGCATCTTCAATAACAAGCCTACTCCGATAATGCTTCCGATAATAGACATGGTTGTTGATACTGGCAGACCAAAATATGAAAAAGCAATAATCATTATTCCAGCTGAAAGAAGTATTGCAAGAATTGCTAAATGAGAGACAATTGAAAGATCTATTATTCCTGTGCCTATTGTGCTGGCTGTATGATGACCTTGCAAAGCCGCACCTATTAATGCAAGAATGGAAATAAAATAAGCTGCTTTTTTATAATTAATAACATTTGCACCGACTGCTGAACCCAAACAATTTGCTCCGCTATTTGCCCCTATTCCATAACCCACCAATAAACTTCCAAAAATTATAAGTATGGTTAATAACTCCATATCATGAATTATTAATTTTAAAGTTTAAAAATGTTGGGCAATGCTGAAAAAAATTATTTGCCAAATTTTAATTCCCTATAAAGCTTGTATTTTAAATATTTGGCAGAGCCAATAAAAATAAATCCTAATAGATAGCTGAAAAAACCATACTTAAAACCAAAGCTTATTTGCATAAGGATACCTTGAATAAATGCAGCAAAACCTAATGCTCCCAAGAATGCTAATGCCAAAAATAATAATCCCTGCTTGTAATTAAAGCAACTTTTAATTTTTGCCTTTGTTTTTGCTTTTTTTGTAGCCATAAATATCACCTCTTTATATAAAATAGTATATCTCATTACTTAAATATATTTGGATTTTAGTCAAGGACATAAATAATTGGTAAATTTTAACGTAAAATTATATCTTTGCCAAAAATTTTCTAAACGTTCTTTTAATTTCTCAATTGTTGGAAAATAATTTGAATTTGTTACATTTTGTCTTGTTATTTTCCAGCAAGTTTCTATAGGATTCAATTCTGGACAATAAGGAGGGAGATATTCAACTTTAATATTTGAATGTTCTGCCAAATATTCTCTAATAACATCTGTTTTATGATAAGATGCATTATTGAATATGGAAACATATTTCTTATTTTTATCAAGTGTCTCAATGAAATCTGATAAAAAAGCTTTGTATGTTAAGCTATTTTGTCCAACAAAATCTTCACAAAACAATTCACCATCATCTTTTAATGCTCCAAAAATAGTTATTTTTTTGTTGCTCCAAAAAAATTTTCCCCGTGGCTTTTGACCTACCAAATACCTCATTTTATGATAAACAGGAACCAACCTAAAGCCTACTTCATCAAAGCTTACTAACGTATAACCCAAAAACTCTCCTTCAAGTTTTTTTTAAATTTCTTGCGGAATTTAGTAACTTTTTCAAGATCATTTTTCGTATGCTTTGATCTTGGCGTAATTAAAGAAAAACCCATTTTATGAAGAATACGCCTTGCATGGCGCATACAGATTGGTTTTTTAACTTCTTTATTTATTATATTCCTGAGTTCCTTTGAATTACAAGAAGAAAATTTCTGATTTCTAGAAACAACTTTTTTAACAATCTTTGATTTTATCAAAGATAATTTTTCTTCTGAAAAATTTGAAGGTCGGCCTGGGCGAGGCTTATTTTTTAAACTGCCAGTTTTATTAAATCTAATAATCCAAAAACTGACTTTAGACTGGCTACAGCCCAAAATCCTAGCAATCTGGTCTTGCTTTTTTCCGTCTTTATGTAATTTAATAATCAACTCTCTTTCTTTCATATATGCATGTTTCATGGTATTAAACTATATAAACTTTCTACTATTTAATACCTACTATTTTTGTCCGCTACTAAATAAAGAAAAAGTTTAATAAGTAGCCTTCTTTAGTGGATTATTATGGGGGAAAAATATTTTATACCTGACCTTCCCTTTATTCAAAAACATATTAAAGGGGATTCAAAAGCACTAATTGTTAGGGGCGAAACTAACTTAGGAACCTCCGCAAAATAAAATGGTAAACTTTATAAAGTTATAATTCTTTAATTTTTAACATTATGGAAGATATCCTTATCAAAAGTAAGTTAAATTTTTTATCTAATTTGAATGAATATGATGCTAGACATTATGTTGCTTTATGGGCTATGGAGTTGGGTTGGGGTGGTATTTCTAAGGTCAATAAAATAACTGGAAAATCTATGACTACAATTCGTAAAGGAATTTTAGAAATCAAATCTACAAAAAAAAGACAAAAAGAATCAAAAAGAATCCGTAAAAAAGGAGCTGGAAGAAAAAAAATTGTAAAGAAAAAACCTAACCTAATAAAAGATATTGAAAAAATTATGACTAACTCTACTTCTGGAGACCCAATGAAACATTTAAAGTGGACAACTAAGTCCACAGGAAATGTGGCTGATGAATTAAAAAAACAGGGTTATCAAATTTCCCCTGATACTGTTGGACGAATCTTAAAAAAACAACATTATAGTCTTAAAGCAAATAGAAGATCAAAAGAGAGAGGGAATTCGCCATATAGAAATGAACAATTCAAACTTATCAACAAAAAAGTAGAGGAATTTAAAGTCAATGGAGAACCTGTAATCTCTGTTGACACAAAAAAGAAAGAACTCGTCGGTAATTTTAAAAATTCAGGTAGAAAATGGGGCAAAAAGGGAGAATTTGAAGAGGTGAATGTGTATGATTTTCCTTCTTTAGCAGAAGGAAAAGCAATTCCTTATGGCACTTATGATATTCAAAAAAATAAAGGGTTTGTGAATATCGGTATCAGTTATGATACTGGAGAATTTGCTGTAGAAAGCATTAAGAGATGGTGGCAGTTTAATGGGAAAAAAGATTATACTCAAGCAAAAGAACTTCTTATTTGTGCTGATGGTGGAGGTAGTAATGGTTCCCGTAATAAAAGTTGGAAATTTTATTTACAAAAACTTGCAAATAAACTAAAACTAAAAATTACTGTTTGCCATTATCCTCCAGGAACTAGCAAATGGAATAAGATTGAACATCGTATGTTCTCGTTTATTAGTATGAATTGGAAAGCAGAACCATTAGTTAATTATGAAACTGTGATTAGTTTAATTAATGGAACAAAAACAAAAAAAGGTCTTAGAATTAAGGCTAAATTGGATAAAAGATTATATGAAAGAGGAAAGAAAATTTCGGATGATGAAATGAGTAAATTGAATATAAAATATGGAGATATACATCCTCAATGGAACTATATTTTTTCTCCCAAAATTTGACAACTTATTTTACGGAAGCCCC
>JAYEMU010000123.1:0-8016 GCA_034718475.1 Nanobdellota archaeon | reverse complement strand
ATAAGAAAAAATTTACAACAAAGATCTTTAATTTTCTAAAAATTGCAGAAAAATACAAATAGGCCACACGACAAAAAATGCCGTATTGAAAATCTTACATCATTAAGCTAAATCTTAATGGTTTTTTATATAAGAATGGAGTTGGGATTCATCTACAGACTGTAAAGTCTGCAAGAGTTTTCTTCCAACAATCATAAAAGTCTCCATCCACTGGGAAGATCATATTTCCAGAGATTATCAATTCCATACTTATCAATGTAAACTTTAGGAATTAATTTCTTTGGAACTTGAGTAGCACAGAAAGCATTTTCTTCAATATCATCTAAAGCTCTGTTAATCCACTTGTATAATTTTTGATTCTCTGTTCTAGACTCTTTTAGTTTAACCAAGGCTTCTTTTAATCTTTCTTCAGCAAATTTAATGTGAGATTTCATCTTCTTGACAATTCAGGTCTAGCCAAATATTTTTTTACTAATGCAGGGTTCCATATCCAACAAACTTTACCTTCTCTATCAACAGCAATTTTATTAGAATCTAATAAATAGTCAAAAATCACGCAAAAAGTTTGATACATCATTTTTTTTGGAAGAGATTCCCATAAGCTTCTTTTTTTATACTCTCCACCATGCTCTTTAATAAAGTTTTCCACCATGAGAACTGTATCTAGTTGGGGATAATGCAATACTTGTTTTAACATTGCTTGTGTCATGTTATATAAGTTAATATAACTAATTATATATAAATCTTTTGGTAGATTTTTGGAAAATTTTGAACAACAAAAGCTTTAAATTGTTCTTTCTCTTTACTTCTATTAGTGGGATTTGTTTTCGTCATGAAGGCTTGCCTCGCTCCAGAGGGTTGAGTCCGCAAAGCAAGACCCATGTTACTTTTATTATTTACATATTATATATGTTATTAGTATAACTACCATATAAATATGCCTGTGGTAGAATATATAGGCTAACCGTTAAATTTATATACTATTGACATATTAATTATAAAAGAGGAGAATAAAATGACCAAGCCAATGCCTAAATGGATAATGTATCGATACTCAATATTATGGAACAAATTTAATGATAAAGAGTTTAGCCATAATGATGCTTTCAAGGTGCTAAATAAAGACAAAATGCTAAGTATTGTATTATCTGAATTAAGGCAGAATGATTGGTTAGAAATGAAGTTAGACCAAAAAGACGCAAGAAAAAGAGTTTATAAATTAAAGAATCCAGCACAGGTTGTTAAAGAAATGGAAAAAGAAAAATAAATAAACCATCGCAATTTAATATTAAAGAGGCAATAAAATGCAAAAAAAGAGGAAATCAGATATAACAAAGAAGGAGATGGCCAATATTGGTCAGATATGGCCAGATGTAATAATCACCTTTGTTAATGATTATAATATGAAGTTAACAGCAAGCGATGTTTCAAGAAAGACAAAAATTCCGAGGAGAACTGTTTCAAGAATTCTGGGAAAGTTAGTTAAATTAAATTTAATTAGATATGTTATTGAAGGAAAAAACAAGAAATATTATCTTGATTTAAAAGACCAAAAAATTAAATTATTGGCAGGATTCATTGAAAATTATAAATCCTTAAAGTTTAGTTTGGAAGAAAAAAAGATATTTCTTATGCTTGAACATATTATAAAATTACGGGAAATTGTGTTATTTGGCTCTTATGCAAAAGGAAATGCTACAGCTGAATCAGATATAGACATATTGGTTATTGGAAATGAATCTAAAAAAATTAGGGAAATTGCAAGAAAACAACTTAAACAAATCAACCTGCATTTTTCAACTTTAAAAGAATTTGAGAAATTGTTGAAAAAAAGGAACACTTTGGCTATAGAGATCATGAAAAATCATGTTATATTCGGGAATCAACAATTTTCTGAGCTTTGCTGGAGGTTTTATAGAAATGAACTTTAATAAGATAAAATGGTGCATGAAACAAAATAAAGGAATTAAATTAGTTGAGCCAAATGAAGCAATAAGCGAAAATTATCTTAAGGAATCCTTGTCTGACTTTGATATGGTTGAAAAAGTCAATCCAAAATGGAAAACAGTAACTGCTTACTATTCGTGTTATAATTCAGTCTATGCTATTTTAGTGAAAATTGGAATTAAATGCGAGATTCATGACTGCACAATTTCTTTAATGGAGAGGCTTGGATTTGATGATGAAGAGATAAAATTTCTGGATTCTCTTAAAAAAGAGAGAGTTGATGTCCAATATTATCTTAAAGCTTCAAGCTTAGCTATTGATAAGAATAAAGTGCTTGAATTTTTGAACAAATGCAAAGAAATTATTAGATATATGAATGATGATAAAATAAATGAGATTAGAGCAAAATTAAAAGAGGTAATGTGAGAAAAATGCAAAACAAAAAAAGAGGTAAAATGACATACTCCACACACTAAAGTGTGTAGTTTCTCGGACTTAGCTTGGACAAATATTATTTATCCTCACTACCGATGGCATAGCCACTATGGGCTCTTGAATAAATAATTTGAACTATTTTGGTAGTATTGTATAATTCCAACTTGGATATGTTTCATGAGGAATTAGCATTATTTTTTTCATATCATTATCTGTGAATTGCTTTCCTCTTTGGTATATATTTTTATCAAGTCTTGCAAATATTTCAAGTCCTGTTTCTATTTTTGTATTTTTAATAAAGTTGATTATGACTTCATAATCAGTTAATGGTTTTCCCTTCCAATTTTGGCTTATGAATGAAAACATTCTGTGTTCTATTTTGTTCCATTTACTTGTTGCAGGCGGAAAGTGAAGTACTGTTATTTTTAGTCCTGTTTCCTTTGCAAGTTTATGTAAAAAATATTTCCATCCCCTAATTCGATATCCATTACTACCACCAGAATCTGCAGTAAGGAGTAATTCTTTAGCTTTTGGATAATGTTTTTTTCCTAACTGTTTCCACCATTGCCGAATGCTTTCAACAGCAAATTCAGCAGTGTCATAACTAATTCCCACATTAACAAATCCTTTGTTTAAGGCAAGGTCATAAGCCCCATAAGGAACAGCTTTGCCTTTGGCAAAACTTGGAAAATCGTAAGCGTTGACATGTTTCGCTTGTCCTTTTTTAGTCCAAATTTGTCCTGTATTTTTGAAATTACCGACGAGCTCTTTCTTTTTTGTATCGACAGAAATGACTGGTTGTCTTTTTTTAATGATGTAGATAATTATATTTTAACTAATGATAATGATTTCTTGGGATTTAAAAATGAAATAGAAAATGATTTTGGGATTATTGTAAGATCTCCTAATCAGAAGTAGCATTAGGGATTGTCTTCCGATAAAAATAATAATTCTTTCATTTATCATATCTTATTTTGCAGTAATTTATAAAGAATTTACTCTAGAAGTGAGAACTAGTTTTCGAATTATTCAAATATAATGACAACCCAGAATCTACTCAAAAAGTATATTTTGGTAAAATATACTATTTACCTAAATTATATTTTAGTAAAATATATAAACCTCTGGGATTTTAATAATTATAAGATGGAAAAATCAATAATTAGTCAAATAATAATTGAACAAAAAAAAATATTTGAAAAGCCAATGAAAATTATCAAAAGGGTTTTTTCTAAAAGTATTTTCAAAACCCCAAAAATAATTGTTATAACTGGTGTGAGAAGGTGTGGAAAATCCACCCTATTAAAAGAGATTTCACATAATTATCCCCATTTTGGCTATGTTAATTTTGAAGATGAAAGATTTCTGGATTTTACATATAGGGATTTCAATAATTTACTTGAATCATTTCTAGAAATTGATTCAAAAATAAATACATTTTTCTTTGATGAAATACAAAATATAAAAGGATGGGAAAAATTTGTTAGAAGATTATTTACAGAAGGGTATAAAGTTTTTGTAACAGGTTCAAATGCCAGTTTATTAAGTTCAGAAATAGCCACATCATTAACTGGAAGAAATTTAAAGATAGAATTATTTCCATTTAGTTTTAAAGAATTTCTAAAATATGTTGATTTCCCTATTAAAAAAATATATACTACAAAAGAGAAAGCAATTATTTCCAAGCATCTAAAAGATTATTTTACATTTGGGGGATTTCCTGAAGTAATAGAATCAAGGAATAAAGAGGAAATAAATGAAATTTATCAGGACATAATAATAAAGGATCTTTTGGTAAGATTAAAAATAAGGGATATTAAAGATTTTAGGGAATTGGCATTATATTTATTATCTAACATTTCAAAAAAGATAAGTTACAATAACCTTAAAAATTTACTTGAATTCAGCAATACATCCAAAGTCAAGAATTATGTGGATTTCTTATCTGAAGCATATATATTTTTTACAATTAATAAATATGATGCATCTTTAAAAAAACAAATAGTCAACAATCGAAAGATATATGCTATAGATACAGGCATAATTAATACAGTAGCATTCCAATTTAGTAAAAATAAAGGGATGCTTATGGAGAATATGGTTTTTCTTGAATTAAGAAGAAAATATAAGGATTTATATTATTTTGAAGAAAAGAATGAATGCGATTTTATTATAAAAAAAGGGATAAGCATAATAAAGGCAATACAAGTAACAGATAACTTAAATGCCGAAAACCAAAAAAGAGAAATAGGCGGATTATTAAAAGCTATGAACAAGTTTAAATTGAAAGAAGGATTAATAATTACCAGCGATAATGAAAAAATTATAATGATAGATAATAAAAAAATTAAGATTGTTCCATTATGGAAATGGTTATTGGACTAAAGCCTATAAGAATTTTCTTCCAACATTCATAAAATATTGCCCACCCTTTCTTTACAATACTTCTATTTGAAATTATGCTTTTTATATTTATGGAGAAGATTCAAAAGTTCTTTATCTTTAATCTCATTTATTTTTCTGATTGTATTGAATGATTGATCTTCTGAATATCTCTTATCCTTCTTTTTATAATCAATCGAAACTTTATCATCTTCCCACAGAAAAAAATTTTGTATTGAAATATCTTTATCCTGAGAATTATTTTCAAGCCATTTCTCAAGCTTTTTCTTCAGATGATATAAATCTTCATCACATTTTGGAGTTTTTGCATAAAGTGTTTTAGCAAAATCTTGCAAGCCTATGATGCTATTCAACTTTTTCTTTGTTTTTCTTGAATAATATTCATAATCAGTCCTGCTAATTGATTTGCCTTCTAATAACCTTCTGATAATCTGTTTTTCTTTTTTTGTAAAAAGCCGTGAGAGATACATCTGCAAATCCCTTTCAGCATATATTTTTTGTTTGTCAATAAGGGAAGAGGGTTTAGTTTCATTTCTTAATTGTAATTCAAATTCTTGTTTGAATTCTTTATAATTCATCAATCTTTTTTTCATGCATGCTTCTATTTTTTTGGTTTCAATAGGGAGATATTCAGGGATATTTTTTTTTATATCAAGTTCCTGAAAAATTCTTTTTGTAATAATCATTATTGCACTAAATAATATCATTACATTCATGCCTGCTTTATAGATTATTCTAATGTTGATATCGTGCTTATAAATAAGAAAGGGTATTGCCTTTAAATATCTAATATTGCCAGTCTCCAAAATATTTAAGATTAATTTTTCTATATCTTCATTATCTCCAAGCATGCTATATCCTGCTTCAGCAAGTTTTTTTTCTATTGCAGTTCCCATTCTTTAACCTCATTAATTAAATCATTATCAGAACTAAACTTCCATTCTTTAAACTTAATCTCAATCAGATCTAATAATTTTTGTTGATAATTAGCAACAACAGAAATTTCCATCGTTTCCTTATATCTTTGAACAAGTTTTCTAAGATTGATTTTTTTAACACTTAAGATTCCTTTGATATCATCAAAATCCCTCAAATCCCCTCTTGCTAATTTACTTATGATTATATCTTCCAATGGCAATGTATAAAGTTTGATATTGCCAAATGATTTGATGAACTTTGATTTGGCTATGCAATTTGGAAGCAAGTTGGTACCTAGAATATTTGATCCATGAAACATATCAAATGCTAATCCTTCTTGACTAATCCAACGGATTCCCTTTTTCTCAAAACCCAAATTATCAAAAATTTTGCAAATATAATTATATTCAGCATTTGATTCTATATTAATATCAACATCTTTTGTTGATTTTTTAATATTGAGTATAGTTAATGCAGTGCCGCCTAAAGCATACATTTTAATTTCTTTTTCAATGAATTTTGAGATAGATTCAATTAAATCAAAAAGTTCTTCAGCATTAATTTCCTTGTCATTATGCACCATATTCATAGATAATGGTTATTAATATATAAATCTTTCTATTATTGTATGTATATATACAATTATTGTATGAATACTCTTTCCCAAAATGCAAAACTTAACTTACTGGAACAGTTTGAGTGAATAAACAGCTATGCACATATGCAAAACAATAATATTTTTTAATGATTAAAGCATATTTTCAAATATGCGATGCATTGTCTGTAAAAAACTTATTCCCAAAGGCAGCAAAAGGGGATTATGCAGTGAGCATTCAAATCCTATAGGCCTTTTCAAGCCCATAGCCCTAGATGAATCCAAAGGCCTGAGCGGCAAATCACCAAACATATTTATTGGCAGTTATGGCTATCCCCATGTTAATGTCAGCATCTTGTCCCTTGCAGGCAGGCCTGATGATGCGTGGCTTTATGATGCGCCGAATTTTTGGGGCTTGAATTCCTTTGGCAAAAAAAGCATAATTGCATTGAGAAGCTCTTTGCTTGGCTCCAGATTCCAGGCTTCTGTAAAAAAAAAGAAAAATAAATTTTTAGAAATTGCCCAGGAATTAAGCATGGCAGCCAAGCCAGTCAGCATTGACATAAAGCTGGCTAAGAAACCAGTTTTCAAATTGAATTTTAATAACATTGCAATGCCATCAGGCCCAAGGGCAGAATTGAAGTCGGCAAAATTGGCTGAAAATCCCAAGATACTTCCCAAAATTGACAAGGCTGTTTGTGATACTGACTTGAATGCGGCTGACGCCATGAGCATATTATATTCTAAAGGCATTTCAGAGCATAGCATTATCAAGTTGCTTTCTGCAGGCAATTTAGGGATAGGGGCAAAAAGAAAGCTTGTTCCAACAAAATGGTCTATAACAGCTGCACACGATAGCTTGGGCAAATTTTTAATAAAAAAGATTAAGGATTATAAGTTTGCAGATTATGAATGTTTTTTTGGGGAATACCTTGGAAACTATTTTTTAATAATGCTCCTGCCTGATGCATGGGCATTTGAGCTTTTCGAAACTTATTTGGATGGTAAAATGAATTACACAACTGATTTTGAATCTTATGATGGAAGAAAGGGCTATGCTTCAAACTGTGTTGGGGGCTATTATAGTGCAAGGCTTGGCGTTCTTGAAAAATTAAACTTTTTAAAAAAACAGGCTTCGGTTTTGGCAATAAGATTGATTTCAAGGGAGTATGACGTGCCGCTGGGTGTTTGGGTAGTTTTAGAGGCTGTTAGAAAAGCTTTAGGCAGCAAAAAGTTCAGCTTTGATAATCTTGAAGATATGACGGATTACATTAAAAAAACTTACCAAATTAAATTCAACATTGAATTCTTTTTCAAAAAAAGCAGAATTTTATCCAGCATTAAAAATCAAAAAAAATTAGATGCTTTTTATTTTTGTCGGAAGAAAACTTTTAGGGTTGTCAAATGACAGACTCCATACATAAAGTATGTATATAGACTGCTTCGCAAAAATTTATATTTTTGAAGGGGGTCAATTGTGAACTAAAAGGGAGTTCCTTACTTCTTATTTTTATGGGAAAGTTTCTTCTTTTTTTCTGGCTCAGAAAGATAGTTTTTTCTTGAAATTACGAAAGTGAATGGGAAAGCCCACGAACTTTAGTCGTGGGATGAGAAAGAACCAATAGGTTTAAATAATAGTTTGATGTCATAGATATAATGGTAAGCAAAAGATGGAAACATTCAAACACATCAGTATTCAACATAGGATATCATTTAAT
>JAYEMU010000122.1:0-8121 GCA_034718475.1 Nanobdellota archaeon | reverse complement strand
AAAATTGGTTTATATGTATTAAAGCTTATCAATGCGATTTTCATATATACATTGATTAGAATATAATTTAAAAGCTTTATGTAATTTCAGACTTTTATTTGGTTTAAATTTTATAAATTAATTTTTTCGTAAGTAATAAATCCAGTCAAATATGATTGATATAAAATCATTAATTAGATTGTTTGTTAAAATACTTAAAATATTTTAATAGTTTCAAAGTAAACTTATTACTTACATTTTTTCATAAATTATTTAAATATAATTATTGCTTAATTTTATATGGGTAATTTTAATAATTCTCTTAAATTGATTTTAAATGGTTCAATATTAGTATTATTCGGGATTGTAATTTCCAAATTTTTAGGTTATGCTTTTAGAGTTATAGTTTCTAGAGTAGGGCCCAGAGAATATGGCATTTTATCTTTAGGATTAGCTGTTTTTGGCTTAATTATTACTTTTGCATTAATTGGAATGAATTATGGGGTTGTGAGATATGTTGCTTTTTATAAAGGCCAAAAAAATAAAGCAGCCATTAAAGGGACAATAACTTCTGCCCTCAAAATGACTTTACCATTTTCGATTTTATTAGCTTTTTTATTATTTATTTCTTCAAATTTTATTAGTTTACATATATTTAATGAGCCGAAATTATCAATAATTCTTAAGATTTTTGCTTTTGCAATCCCTTTAGATACAATAAAAAGAATTGCGTTAACAGCAATTAAAGGCTATCAGAAACTTAAATATGAAGTATATGTTAAAGATTTAATTGAAGGTTCCGTTAAAATATTATTGACGATAATTCTTATAAGCCTTGGTTTTAAAGCGCTGGGTGCAGCAATAGGCTATTTGATAGCCTTATTTGTTGCAGCATTTTTTGCATTATTCTTTCTTGAAACTAAAGTCTTTCCGATTTTTAAAACAAAACTAAAATCGATAAAATTATATAAAGAATTATTGGGCTTTTCCTGGCCAATGATGTTTTCTGAGATTTTAAATTCGTTCCTTCTTTGGACAGATACTTTTATGTTAGGCTTTTTTGCTTCCACTATAATTGTTGGGATATATAATGCTGCCGTACCTACTGCTAATTTAATGTTTATTGTACCTTTGGCATTGGGGACCTTGTTTTTACCAGTAATCACAGAAACATATGCAAAAGCTGATTATTTAGCTTTCAAGAAGTTATATAAGATTATAAATAAATGGGTTTTTATTATCAATCTATTGCCTTTATCCTTATTTGTATTATTCCCCAAACAAGTCCTCACTATACTTTTTACTAATTCTTATTTAGCAGGATATTCAGTTTTGATAATCCTATCGATAGCTTATTTTATAAATTCTTTATCGATGACTTCTAAAGTAGTACTTACTACTATGAAAAAAACAAAATTTATTTTTGTTATTGTTTTAATTAGTGCCTTATTAAATATCCTTCTTAATTCGATATTAATCCCGCATTTTGGGATAGTCGGCGCATCAATATCAACTGCTTTTTCTAGTATATTTTTAGCATTTTTATTAAATATTTATGCATATAAAGCTTCAAAAATTAATATTTTTACAAAAGAATATTTTGGCATTTTTATCTCGATATTAATCCCTTCTTTTTTAATGGGTTTAATTAATTTTAAATTTCAATTTGTCCGAGGATTATTCTCTTTAATATCTGTTTTTTTAATAATTTTTTGCCAGTATCTTATTCTTCTATTTTTAACTAAGTCTTTGCAAAAAGAAGATTTACTTATTATTCAATTAATAAAAAAAACTATCCAGAAAACTTTTGCTTCTAAAAAAACTAATTAATTATTTTTTTAAATTTTTTTATTAAGCTTCTTAAAAATCTATCTTTGAATTCAACAGCGCCGTAAGGGCAAAGTTCATAACAGCAATGACACATAATGCATTTTTGATGATTAATAAGGATTCTATTATTCTTCTTATATATGGCTTGAACAGGGCAAGATTTTAAACAAATTTGGCACCTTTTGCATTTTTGCGGATTTATTTTTAATTTTAATTCATATAAACTTTTCTTAATAAATGCAGGCAAAAAATTATTCATTTTTTTTATAGAAATCGGCTTTTTGCATTCCAAATTTAATTTATCAATTCCTGAAATTTTTAAATCCTTGAATGAAAGCCCTCTCTTTTTAATTAATTGATTTACAGGAACATCTTTTTGTTCAAAACCTAAGGCTTTAGCAATTACTATATCTAATGCTAAGGCGTTTTTAGAAACAAATAACCTCCCAAATTGTTTAGGTTTACCTAAACTAGGTCCATTCCCTTCCATTCCCCAAATGCCATCTACGATATTTAATTGGGGTTTTATAATTTCATGTAATTCTAATAACATTTTAGCAAAATTTTGAGAGTTTTTACATATTTTATGTAATTTTGCTTTAGCGCCACCAGGAATACAACCAAAAAGATTTTTTATACCGGCAGTTAGAATCATAAATGTATGTGTTTTTAATTTTGGAACATTTATAATTAAATCAATGTCTTTTAAAATTTTAGGCAAATAAAAACCATTTAAATATTTAGATGAAGAATTTATTTTAATCAATTTCATTGTATTAAAACTTATGACTTTTACATTTTTAAACCTATTTTCTAAAGATTTAATCTTAGAAATTTCAAAAGATTTTTCAGTGTAATTCTGGATATCTGTACCTGATGAATCACAAATAAAAATCTTCGTTTTGGGGTTAATCATTGAGCAAATAGCTTCGAGCAATTTTGGATTTGTAGTTACACACTGTTCAGGCTCATAAGGTCCAAGAACATTAGGCTTAATTAAAATAGATTTAAATTTATTTAAATCAAAATTTAATTCTTTAATCATTTCTTCAAGAATCTTTTTTATCTTTTTTTCATCATAACTATAACATTCTTTAATAATTACTTTTTTCATTTTAAATAGGACAATATAAGGGGCAATATCTGCAGATCTCTATATCTTTAAATTTCTTTAAATAGATTTGTGAAAATTTATTAAATTCTTTTGAATTTAAGGCTTTTTTAATACTTGTCTCTTTAATGTTTCCAAACGGATATCTTAAAAGATCACAAGGATAAATATACCCATAACAATCAATCACACAAAATTTATAGGGTGCCAAGCAAAACATATCTTTCCTTTTAATCCCTTTCTCTAAATTAGCCATCCCTTTAGTAAATAGGTGACCCCTTATTTTTATATTATATTCTTTAGCTTTTTTCAAAATTTCATCTTGCTTTTTCTTTAATAATTTTTCATCTTTCGGAATAAGTGCTGGTGAAACTAAAAATTCTAAAGAACCAACAAGTTTTTTAAACAATTTATCAGTATTTTGTTTAACTTGTTTATTATAAGCACTTAAAATATAATAATTTATTTCTGTTATATTAATCTTATTTGCAATATCTAAAACTTTTTCAATATAAGGAAGATTTACAATACTAACTGTTACACTTATACTTTTATGAAGTTTATTTTGTTTATCTGCATTTTTTATTCTTTCAATAGCCAATAATTGCTTTTCAAAAGCCCCTTTTATTCCTCTAACTTTATCATTAATTTCTTTTGGCCCATCTAAAGAAAATGTTATAGAATTCAAACCAGATTCGACAAGAGATTGAGCCATATCTTTAGTCATTTCAGTACCATTTGTAACTATATTGGTTTTAATGCCTAATTCTGTACATAACTTTATTAATTCTGGAACTCGCTTATATAGTAAAGTTTCTCCACCTAACCATTGGATTGTATTACAATGTAATTTCTTTAATTGATATATAAGCTTAATATAATCTCTATGTTCTAATCTTTTTCTATCAATTTTTCGACCATTCATTAAAGTTGTAATTCTCCAAAAATTACAGGTTATACAACGGGAAGTACAATCTTGGGTCAATTCAATTTTTGCACTAACGATGCTTTTTGGTTTTGGTTGATAATATACCCCTATTTGGTTTAAAGCTTTAAAAATTAATATTTGTGCTCTTAATATCCCATAATCCACAGCCAATTGGGGGTTTTTAATCCCGCTTTTGAATATATTTAATGTATGATTAAATAAACGCCGATAATAATTTTTAATTCCGCCACCATTCATAATCTTATAATCATAATAAACTTCCTATTTAAATTTTATGTTTTTATGTACGTAGAAAGTTAGGTCACAAAAATTATTACGGATGCGGGTATTTTGTATTCAAGACTACCTATTAGCAATACAGATTAGGTGTTCCATGCAATAATTAAAAAGTAGACTTTCTACTTACGTTTTTATAATTTCATAAAGTTTTGCATATTTTTTTAAAAAATTATTTTTGTCAAAGTATTTTTTTGCAGTTTTGGGACAATTTTGTTGATATGCTTTATAATCATTTTTTAATTTTTTAATTGATTCGACAATCTTCATATTATTAATTTTAAAAACTACACCGCATTTATTTTTGTTAATTAAATTAGCAATCCCACATCTGTTGGAGACTAAAACGGGTTTTCCACATGCTAAACTTTCTAATATAGATTGAGGACAGGATTTAGAATTTAATGTGGATTGTAAAGGCAAAATAGTAGCATCTATTTGAGAATAAATTTTATTCATATCCTTGATTCGTTTATTAATTACTTTAATATTCTTACAATCTTTTGTCAATTGTTTTATTTCTTTTAGATATTTCCCTCGCCAAAGCAATATAAAATCTATATTTTCCAACTTTTTTGCTGCTTTTATAATAAGAGGGACACCTTTAGTATGGAATTGTTCTTTATTTAAGGGAGCACTTGCAAATAAGATTGTAAATTTCCCCTTTTTTTTATTATATTTAAATTTAGTAAGATCAATCCCTGGATAAATAAGTTTAATTTTATCTTTCTTCACACCCAATTGTAAAAGCAGATTCTTTTCTTTTTCAGTTTCAACAACTATAGCATTTAGCTTTTTATATAATGGCAAACATTTACGGATTTTATTAATAGGGGATGGGCCTGCAGCTGTAAGAACAATAGGTTTTCTTTTAAGTAATTTCAAATAAAAGTAATTTCCAAGAGATGTATAAATGTGCGAAATTTTTGCTTTTTTTTCAAAAAAAGGAAACAAAAAAAGACCCAAAGGAAAAAACTTAAAATTAAAACAAATTAAAGATTTAGTAAATTTAAAACCATTTATTGGATTAATGATTAACGAAGAAAAATGTTTATGTAAACATTTAATTTCTTTTGAAATTGCTTCATCATAAGGTCTATAGCCTTGAACCCAATAAATTATTTTTTTTGACATAATACTACCCATTCTAAAGGATTGTTAGATTTTTTGGTTTCTAATAAATTAATTAGATTTAACCCTAAAGAATCAAGATGTAAAAAAGAGGTTAATTTAGAGATGGCGGTATCAATATAAAGATGATTAAGAACATTATAAATTCTGATAACATTAAAACCATTCTCATTAAGTTCTTTAATTAATTCTTTTTTAGTAAAAAGTTTATCATAGACTGGATATTTGTGAAAACCAGCCCTTTTACGGACTTTATAGGATTTATTATAATTAACAGCATCAAATAACAATAGCCCCTTAGGCTTAAGATTTTTTTTAATTGAAGAATAAATTTTTTTTCTTTCTTCTTTTTTAAAATGTCTAATAAATCTGAAAGTAAAAACAAAATCAAATTTTTTATTAGTTTGTAAATTAAAAGCATCCCCTTTAAAAACTTCCCAATTATTTTTAATCCGTTTTTTAGCAATTTTCAACATACCCCCACTAGAATCCATCGCATAGCCTTCAAAAGCCCCATTTATTTCGGATGTTAATCTGCCAGGTCCGCAGGCAATCTCAAGAACTTTTTTTGGGGAACTTTTTTTAATTATTTTATTAATAATCTTTACTTGATTTATATGCATATTTTTTCCGACAGGCGTTTTAAACCTAGAATCAATATAATTTTCAACAGTATTATTATTTTTATAAAATGTTTCAATCTGGTCTTTTTTATGATATTGTTTCATTTTGAAATCAGTTTTTTAAAATAATTAATTGTTTTGTTTAAGCCATCATCAAGACCAATCTGTGGTTCCCAATTCAAATAATTTTTAGCCAAGTCAATACAAGGCTTTCTTATTTTTGGGTCATCTTCTGGTAAAGGAAAGAACTTAATTTTAGAATTAGAATTTGTAAGATTAATTATTTTTTGTGCCAACTCTAGTATAGTGAATTCGCCAGGGTTGCCCAAATTAATTGGTCCCTTAATATTTTCTGTATTCATCATTTTATATAAGCCTTTAATTAAATCTTCAACATAACAAAAAGATCTTGTTTGTTGCCCATCTCCATAAATGGTAATATCCTCATCATTCAACGCTTGAATAATAAAATTAGAAATTACTCTCCCATCATTTTTCATCATATTTGGACCATAAGTATTAAATATTCTAACAATTCTGATATCAACGTTATTTTGTCTATGGTAATCATAAAAAAGTGTTTCAGCAACTCTTTTTCCTTCATCATAACAAGCCCTTGGACCAATCGTATTGACATTACCCCTGTGGTGCTCAATTTGTGGATGATAAATTGGATCTCCATAAATTTCAGAGGTTGAAGCTTGTAGAATTCTAGATTTATGGAGTTTTGCCATTCCTAGCATATTAATAACACCTTTAGTATTAGCTTTAATTGTTCTAATTGCATTAAATCTATAATGAATCGGTGACGCAGGGCAAGCTAGATTATAAATCTGGTCTATATTTTCTGCAATGTGGATAGGAGTAATAATGTCATGTTCAATTAAATGAAAATTATCATCGTTTAATAGATTTTTAATATTATCGATAGATGATGTAAAGAAATTATCTATACAAATAACCCTATGCCCTTTATTCAAAAGAAATTCACATAAATGGCTACCAATAAAACCTGCTCCACCTGTAACTAAAATCTTTTTCATTAGAAGATAGTTTTATTATTTAGCTTATAAGTTTTATGATGTTTTAGTTAACGACAAAAGAAACGCATATAAATGAGTAATACTTTCTTTAATAGATGATATCAATAAAAGAGCGTGAATTAATCATTCAATGGAATAAAGACAGAAAAAATCAGCAAGAGATTGCTGATTTATTGACTTGCCACCAATCTTCTATAAGTAGGTTTCTCAGAAAATACAAACAGATAGGAGTTATAAAAAATCTCCATCGTACTGGTAGACCCACAAAGTTAACTAAGAAAACTCTTAGCAGGCTTAAGGGCAAGGTACTTACAAGAATCAAATCTGAAAATAATAAATACTGCTCAGTAAGTACTAAACAAGTAAAGGAATTAGTTAAACAAGAGATTGATGAGGATTATTCTATGCGACATATTGAGCGCATAATGCATAAATTAGGATTTTCTCTTATAACACCGAGACCACAACATCTTCGTCATGATCAGGAAAAAGTTGATAAATTTCGTGATGAATTTAAAAAAAACTTAAAACCAAGTATGTGGATTATGAATTAGTTTCAATTGATGAAGTTAGTTTCCAATTGAAAACTAGCTATAAAAGGATTTGGTTTCCTAAGGGAGAGAAGCCCAAAGGGGCTTTTTTCTGGAGTAATAAGAAGCTTACAGTATTTGGAGCCCTCACTAGTTCTTCAAAATTTTATTATGATTTCTTCTGTTCGCAAAATAGTTTTACCTTTTCTTGTTTTTTACACAATCTTTTTGATTGGCTTGATAAGGATAAAAAATAGGTATTCATTCTCGATAATGCTAGCTTTCATAAAACAAATGTTATACAGGATTTCATAAAAGAACAGGGAGATTGGATTACCATTGAATTTATTCCACCTTACTCTCCTGAACTTAATCCAATCGAAACTTGTTGGAAAGTCACAAAAAATGCTGTTACAAAATCACAGCATTTTCCAACAATCGACTCGATGCAAGAAGCTTTAGAAGGATTTTGGAGTAACCATATTTTTACACAAAAGTTTATGCGTTATTTATATCGCTAACTAAAATAAAGATATTAACCGAAAAAGTTATTAGGCTATTTGTTGTTATATGGGGCTATGGGAAAAGAAAAACAACGCTCTATAGGCATTATTGAAGATCAAATTATCAAGCATAATGGTCTTTTTGA
>JAYEMU010000121.1:0-1820 GCA_034718475.1 Nanobdellota archaeon | reverse complement strand
GAAAAAGTCTCAATTTTTTTCAAAATTGGACTTTTTCCGTACCCTCTTTTTAAAACACTCTTATATTAAAGGTTTTCAGGATTCATTGCATAATTCCTGTCAATTCAAATGTCACTTTATACTCATACATTAATATAATTCTTAAGACTAATAGCCAAAATTAATTTTATGAGTATTATAAAAAGATTGTGTAATAATTATTTAAAACTCTGTAGTAAATTCAGGACTATTCAACAAATACTTGTTGAATTTTAGTATTTTAGAAAAAAATTTTTAAACAAAATCTGCCTCATGATCTCTTCTTCCCCGAAGTCTATCGGGGAATTTTTATTACAGTTAATGAGCTAATACTGATTTGCAATTAATAATACAACATTTACCTGTCCGCAGCGAGGCAAAAAGACAGACGCCGTCCGCAGCGAGCCAAAAAGTTATGGAGTAAGTTATAAACTAATAGCGAAGCAATCTTCTCCATACAACCAGGCAAAGAAGATTGCTTCGGCAGTTGTTAATAGCTTATACGCCTGATTTTTCGCCTCGCAATGACGGTTTTAGTTATCTTGTATCATTAATTACAAGTTATACTAACTTGCTTTAATAATTCCGAATATAGTATAATATCTTTTGAGGGAGGACGAAGAAATGACTCAAAAGATAGAATTAAGCGAATTACAAAAGATAGAACTGAATAAAAGACTAAAAAGCGAAAAATCTTCTAAAATATGGAGGAGGTTAAAATGTATAGATTTAAAACAAAAAGGGCATAATCATAAAGATATTGCAGAAATAATTGATGTAACTATAGATACCATTACAGATTGGTTATTTCTTTTTAATGAAGGAGGCTTTGATGAATTATGCAAGTTAAATTATGATGGAAGAAGAGTATCTATGCTTGAAAAACATAAGAAAAGTATAGAAGAAAAAATTGAAAAAGATTTTATTCCAACAGTAAAATTTCTTCAACACTGGCTAAAGAAAGAATTTGACATAGAAATAGAACATAGCTGGTTATCAAGGTGGCTTAAAAAAAATAAAATACTCATTCAAAAAGACTCGTTTAATACCGGGCAAAACTCCTGATGAAGAAGTTCAAAAAGAATTTATCGAAAAAATACTGGAGTTAAAGGAAAAAAGTGAAAAAAAGAATGAAATACTGCTTTTTTTAGATCCAGTCCACCAAATGCATAATAATGAAAATGGTTATGGCTGGCAGAAAAAAGGGAAAGCAGGAACAAAAAAAGTTTTGTCAAATACAGGTCGTAGAAGACTTAATATTATAGGCGCTTTAAATCCTGTTAAAATAGCGATGACCTCATTTATTACTGAATGCAAATGCGATAGAGAAGTAATAAAGGTTTTTTTTAAAGAAATCAAAAAAGATTATCCCGGAAATATCAAAATTAATTTAATCCTTGATAATGCCAGCTATAACAGGGCATATGACGTGCAGGAGCTCGCAGAAGAATTTAACATTAATTTGATTTATTTGCCTCCATATTCTCCCAATTTAAATCTCATAGAGAGAATTTGGAAGTTTTTCAAGAAAGAAACTACTAAAAACTACTATTACCCAACCTTTCAGGATTTTTATGAGGCTGTAGACAGTTTTTTTAAAAACTTTAACGATTTTCAGGATGAATTACAATCCCTTCTTTCTTTTAATTTCGAAATTATTAAAGCAAACTAGTATAAACCTCCACCTTGAACTGCCAAATCGTCATCCTGGCATTATAACCGTCATCCTGAACTTGTTTCAGGATCTATCCAGTGTCGGATTGTCCGCAGCGAGTAGTAGTAGTAGGGTGGGGTCCTACCCC
>JAYEMU010000120.1:0-1828 GCA_034718475.1 Nanobdellota archaeon | reverse complement strand
AAAACTGGATGCAATATATTTAAGTTTGAGTGATAATGAATTCGCTGAAAGGATGGTGACAGCTCACCGTAGTCTGTTCAATAAAATTTCTGGCTCATAGGCTCATCTTTCAATTGGAGAATACTCTAACAATGTCGCAGCAAAGTGATAATGTCCCCTTTGAGCAAAATGAAAATGTCCCCTTGAGATAATACTTCAACGTAATAGTTGGAGGGAAAAATGGAGGACATAACAAAAATGAGCAAAAGGGAGCTGACGCGAAGTGCTATATGTCAGAGAGTGTTATCAAAAGAGATCAATATTAAAGATGCGAGCGTTTTGATGAATATTAGCTATCGTCATGCAAAACGAATAGTACAAAAATATAAAGCAAAAGGGGCTAGTGGACTGGCGCATGGCAATAGAGGACGAAAATCGAACAGAAAGATGCATTTAAAGATAGAGCAACAAATCATTAGGTTATATGATGCTAAGTACAGTGATTTTAGGCCAACATTCTTTAACGAAAAGTTATTTGAAATACACAATATAAAAACAAGCAAAGAGACTGTAAGAAAAATACTGATAAAGAATGATCGATGGAGTGTTAAAAAGAGCAATAGGCAATCAACCTGTCACGTATGGCGAGAACCTAAAGCTCACATAGGAGAAATGGTGCAATTTGATGGTTCTCATCATCGTTGGTTTGAAAAAAGATTAGATCAGGAAATTTGCTTAATGGGATTTACCGATGATGCTAATAGCCATGTTTTTGCTAAATTTTATGAATATGAAGGAACCTTTCCGGTATTAGATGCATGTCAAACATTTATTAAAAAGTATGGAGCGCCTAAGTCCTGGTATATCGATAAACACTCTACATATAAGATAAATAGACAGGCTACAGTAGATGAACAGTTAAGAGATTCACACGCAAAAACACAGTTTGAACAAGTAATGAAAGATGTAAATGTTGAAGTAATCCATGCGCATAGTCCTCAGGCAAAAGGACGTGTAGAGAGATTGTTTCAGACATTGCAGGATAGGTTGGTTAAGGAATTGCGACTGGCAAATATAAAAACTATTACTGAAGCAAATAAATTCCTTGAATCATATTTGCCAAAATTCAATAAGAAATTTAGTAAAGTTGCCCGAGAAAAATCATCATATTATCAGGGAATGCCGAAAAATTTTGATTATAAATGGACATTCTCAATACGGGATAGTAGAACAATTACTAATGACTTTACAATAAGATGGAAAAACAGAATGTTTTTGATAACCAATCAAACAATAACTCTTAAAAACAAAAAAGTACAAATTAAGCAAGCATTGAATGGTGAATTGAGATTTGAAATCAAAAACAAAATCTTGCAAACTAAAGAGATCACAGAAAAGGACTATCGAGTTGCAAAGAAACAACAAAAAGAAATGATCAATATTCTAAAAAGAAAAGATGCAAAGAAAGCAAAGAAAAGTTGGATGGATGATTTCTATATTGGTAATCCTAAGGTTGAGTTAGTTGCATGAACATAGAAATAACAAAAAGGGGACATTTCTACTTTGCCAGAGAGGGGACATAATTACTTTGCTTTGACAGTAGTAGAGTAATACTTGCCCCAATCCCCCCATCCTGCTACTATACTCCCGCTCAAGATAAGGAAAGTGTCACATACTAGTCGCTAACGCTCCAGTATATGACAAGGGTGTAAATCCCACACTGTCCCGCAGCCGTAAGCCCTGAGTTAATCGAAGGGTAAAGTCGGAAAACTTATCAGAGTAAATAAAACAACCCGCGGAGGTTACCCATGAAAAGACAAGTAGTCGCATTTATTCTGTTATGTATTTC
>JAYEMU010000119.1:0-1835 GCA_034718475.1 Nanobdellota archaeon | reverse complement strand
ATTGTCTCCACGTATAGTTTAAAATCACCTGATTCTACCTTTGATTTTCCTAATACTTTTATCTTACTTTTATACTTTGTTCTCCAAGGATACTTGGTTTTAAATTTCTGAGTACGAAATAATTCCTGTAATACCTCCTGAATGGTTACACACCCATAAGAATCATCACAAAACATATCCGGGGCTATCCTTATCAGCATCAGTACACTACAAGTATCACAGAGAATATACATATCAGGAAGCCACCTTTTTTATCCTGCTCAGTTCATCCTTAACTGCTCTTGCGTCCAGCACACTTTCAAACCCAAGCATTTCTTCGAGTTTGCTGACAGTAATACTGTCAATCTGATTACGGATGATACTTATAAAAAGAGGACTTAGTGCTGCAATTTTTGCAACATAATCTCTTGGATCATCACCCATGAAGAGAATATCACCAATTGTGTGAAACCCCTTTTTAAAATTTGAATCAGCGCCTCCAATTTTGAGATTAAAATCAGGATCAATGGTTTTGATCTGTTTGACTATTCCAAATAATGCATGACTGTAAGTTTTTCCATAAATTTTGAGTTTGTTTACCTGGGCACCTGCAGATAAGCCATTGATAAAATTATATACCATATGAACATATTCATCAGGGAATTGAACATAACTTGCCACTTTGTCGCAAAAATCTTCTTCTTCTGCATCAAAACCGTCATTTATCTGGATTTCATCGCGTATTGCATGTATGGCTTCATGCAAAACCGGAAAAATCAGATCAATAATATTTGTGCTGTTATTAACAAATACAACTCTATGCCCATGGATCATTGTATAAAAGGCATAGGCTTTAATTTTATCAGGAAAATACCGAAGTATTACTTTAATTCCAAGTTGCTCCAAAAGAAAAAATGTTTGCTCATAATCTGGAGGAAAATCCTTACTGATTCCTGCTCTTTTTCGTAACTCCCCTGCAATTTTTTTTGCAGCTTCATCAGTACGGCTATGAATTCTTACAACAGGAACAACGCTTGAATTGGCATCGTTTTTAAAAAGAACTTCATAGATTCCGGCCAGTTCAAGTGCATCTTTTTGCATTGCCGGTGTAACCTTGGCCGTTCTTCTTGTACGATGGACGGGAACAGATATTGAATTGTCAAAATCTTTTGAAAAGAAAAAATCGGGATTTACATTGAAAATTTTGCAAAGATTAATTAAATGGTTGCCTTTGGGAATCTGGCCTTTGATCCAGTCATTTACTGTTTGCCTGGAAACGCCTGTTTTTTTAGCTAATTTGACTATGGAAGAATTATTCTCCTTAATCAAATCTTTAATTTTCCCCCCTAACCATTCCATGATAACCCCCTTATTTTTATAGCTTTATAAAACAGTAAATATGAACATACTATATTTTTAGCCAAATGTCAAGATTTGTTTACGTCTTTTTACACAAACACTAATTTTACCAGAATATGTAAGGTTAACCTGGCTTGTGTCCAGCCGTAAATGACTGTCTTCCCGATCTCTGGATGTGCTATTAACAGGCTTGGTATATTGCGGTTTTGTTTTGAATACAATATTATGAAGTTCAAAGAGTAGGTCACTTTAACTAATGATGATTTAATAACGCGACATGGATACGGACATAGCGGTATTGGAAAAGAAATTAGAAAAATATAAAAAAAGGCAGGGGGTCAAGGATGCTCTTGACTCATGTTAGCGTGAAATCCGGATTAATAATGAGATAAAAGCCTTGCACGAATTTTAGAGGGGGTCACGTTTGTAACCGGGACTTAATTTGAAGTTTGGTGCTGCTGGAAAGGCGAAAAAGACAGGGCCAGATGGAGTTTTGA
>JAYEMU010000118.1:0-8291 GCA_034718475.1 Nanobdellota archaeon | reverse complement strand
CCTGGAGAAGAGATATCTTATGATTATGGCTATGATATAAATAACTTCAAAGAGCACATCTGCAGATGCGGCTCAAAAAATTGTATTGGATATATAGTGGGCAAAGAACATTGGTCTAAATTAAAAAAAATTATAAAAAATAATCCTGGGGTTTCCTAAGCTTTTTGACACCACCCATATAGGTGGCTAAAACCTCCGGAATGTCTATAGACCCATCTTCATTTTGATAATTTTCAAGTATGGCAACCAATATTCTAGATGTTGCGAGGGCAGTCCCATTTAAAGTATGGGCTATAAACTTATCCCCGCCAACTTTGCCATATTTTATGTTTAATCCTCTTGCCTGATAATCTGTACAATTTGATATGGACCCAACTTCAGAATAATCTTCAAGCCTTGGGCTCCAAACCTCAATATCATATTTTTTTGCAGCCACTATCCCCAAATCTCCAGTACAAATATTAACCACCCTATAAGGAAGTTTTAAATGTTGCATCAATTCCTCTGCATTTTTAACTAATTCCTTAAGCAACAGCCAAGAATCTTTAGGTTTGCAGATTATCACTTGCTCAACTTTATTAAATTGATGTGTTCTAAATAATCCTTTTGTATCTATCCCCCTGCTTCCTACTTCTTTTCTAAAGCACATTGAATAACTGCAGAGTTTAAAAGGCAATATTTTTTCATCTAATACTTCATCCATGAATTGCCCAACTAAAGGATGTTCTGATGTTGCTATAAGATATAAATCTTCATCTTCAATTTTATACATCACATCTTCAAAATCAGATAAGTCAGTTACCCCCTCATAAGCTTTTTTTCTCATCATTAGAGGGGGTTCAACATACAAAAATCTATTTTTAACCATTTTGTCAATAGCAAATCTAATCAATGCTTGGTTTAAAAGAGCCAAATCGCCTTTCAAAAAATAGAATCCATGGCCTGCTAATTTATTACTTCTTTCAAAGTCAAGCAGACCCAAATTTTCACAGGCCTCAACATGATTTTTTATTTTTAATTTTCTAATTTTTCCAAACTTCTTTACTTCGACATTGTCTTTTTCATCTTTGCCAAAAGGAACAGATTCATGCATAAGATTGGGCATAATCTTTACAAGTGTGTCTCTGCTATTTTTATAATAAGACATCAAATCTTCTGCCTCTTCAAGTTTTTTTAAAATTTTTTTAGATTTTTCTATTTGGGAAATTGCAGTTTTTTTGGATTTTTTTAAATTTTGTATTTCAATATTTAATTCATTTCTCTTTGCGCGTAAAGAATCAACTTCAGTTTTTTTTCTTCTCCAGTCGGAATCTAATTTTATGATTTCATCAACTTTATTTATTTTGTCCTTGTCTTTTCTGCGTTTTAAATCTTTTTTTATATATTCTGGATTATCCCTAAAAAGATTAATATCTAACATAATCAAGTATTAACAGTAATATATTTATAAATTTATTCAAACTATAACTAAAATAACCGCAAGTTTTATAAAAAAAATCTTTATTTCAACTAAAAAAAAGAAACATACAAAAGCTTTATAAATAAATGATGCAAACTATATATTGAGACATAAATTTTGGGGGACACAATAAAATGGCAAAAAAAGGAAAAGAAATTTTTGAAGTTTTTTTTAGAAAGAAGCCTGCAATGATTCTTGTAGCTTTAAGACAAAGTGCTGGACGGAGCAAATATGGAAGTGTATTAGCAAAAGAAGTTGATTGTACATATTCACATGCTGTAAAAATTCTTCAGGAAATGGAAAAGGCTAGACTTGTTAGTTTTGAAAAAAAAGGAAGGATTAAAACTATTGCTTTAACTGAAAATGGAGATAAAGTTGCAGAACATATTGAAAGAATAAAAAATATTCTTTAATTTAACTCTTATTTCTTCACTAATATTAATATTTTATTTATAATTTTTGCTTTATCATTTGAACCATTTGTTTAAACCTTCCTGTATCTCTGGTTCAACACCAAAAACTGAATCTATCCTTACTTTCAGAATATCCAATGTTTGTTGAAGATATTTGGGAAGATGGTATTTTTTTGCTAAATCTATTGAAGGCTCAAGATATTTTTTAACTGAACCTTCAGCTATTGTAAAAATAATCTTGCCACCACAAAAAGAACAAACACCTGAAAGAGGCGGCCTTCTAAAAATTTCATTGCATTTAACACATCTAAAAGATTGTTGAGAAAATTTTCTTAAATTTCCTTTAATATCCCTAAGAAAATGTCTTTCAATAATTAATTTTGCAACATCATTTTCATCTACTACTCTTAATTTTTCTGCAAGTTTCATTTGGGCAAGCACCTTTTCCTGCATTGAGGGAATAATTTTATAAGCACTGCAGCCAACCCCATTATTAAAATTATCAGTATCATGTGTAAAACCCATTTTTTCATATTGGTTTTCCTTGCCTAATCTATCCCCAACAACATCCACTTTTACATCCCAAGGCATTTTCCATTTTTCTGCGGCTTCATAAAAATTTAAATTATATTTCCATGCAACATCCATATTAAAAACCATGTCATCAACTTCAGCAGGAATTAATTTAGAAGTTAATACTAAAGGGGCATCTTGAGTGGCCCCCCTTGTATTGGGAAGATATTTTTTTGAAAAATTCAACAAATGATCCAGCAAAAGCATAACAGCAGCTTCATCTCCATCACAATCCCTTCTCATAATGCTATGCAAATAAGGATGTGCCAAAAATCCTTGTGTATTAGAAAAACCAGCTATTCGGCAGACTATCCCTGCTGAAGTATGGGGGGACATCGCAACACATAAATGACCCACCAAATCTTTTTTTGCTTCTAAATTATAATAGGCTTTTTGGCCGTATAAATTAACTAATAAATCATCAAGAAATTTTGTAACATTAAACAATACTTTGTCAGCACCATCATTGGGCGAATCAATAGAAGCAGGCAAAATTATGTCTTGGGGCTTTAATTCTAAAATTTGATTTTCATCTTTTAGTTCATTTCCATAACAATCTTTATTATATCCCATTATTTTTAATTTTTCAATAGGAGTGCCTATCTCTTTAGGCTTAAAATGGGTCAAAACCATTTCTATCATATCATATCTGGTTGTGCCATCTTTATTAACATAAATATTATTTTTGGCCCTTAAAATGCCCTTTAAAGGGTGTTCAGGCATATGGCCTTCATTAAATGTGCCCCTAATGCCTTTTATTAAATTAGGATATTTTTGGGTTCCCAAAATTTCAAGACACTTTTCAAAATAATATTTTATATCAATTTTTTGTCTTTTATAAGTCAAACAAGGGCCATGCATCACTCCTTTAACATCTTTTTTTTCACAATCGGCCTCTTCCTTTATTTCCTGGCATTTACGGCAGAAATATAATTTTTTAGTCTTTTCTCCACATGCCTCGCAAGTTCTGAAAATAGTATTATTGTCACATTTGTTGCATCTATATAGGGGGAATTCAGCATTGACTACACCCCGTTCAAGTGCACTTTGAAAACATCTCAATCTGCCCCCCTCTTTTCCAATTGGAAATAATGTGTGTGGGCTTCCATTTAATTTTCTCATTTTGGCTTTTTCAGGCCGCCCCATTCTACCACCAATAAAATGTCCCAATTTATCTTTAATCAAAATTTCAGAAATAGAATTAATCATTTCCAAAACATTATTTCCCTTGGGCTTCTTTTTGAATTCACCTAAATTAAAAATCAAAGCTTTCGCATCATCTCCTTTTATTATAATATATTCCTTGCCAACAAGCTGATGTTCAATACCTATTAATTCCAAACTCCTTTTTTGCTTTTCCCCTAAACCAAATATTATTAACTTATTATTTTCAAAAACTGCTTTTTTTAAGCTGGAATATAGGTTAAGAAAATCTTCTTTTTCGATGCTATTCCAAAAATAAATCCATCTTGGATGCATAGGGATATTTAAATTTTTAGAGATTTTGAGTGAATCATCAAAATTTATTTCTGTCTTTATTGGTTTATCCAAAATTTTTTTTACATCCAAATTTAACTTTGAAGAAAGTTTTTCGACATCAATATTATTTTCTTCTATATACCTTTCAATATAAAGAGACCACCATTCTTGTACAAAGCCAGGTGGAATTAATTTATGGGCCCTATCCAAAAAGTCACCATAGTTAATTAGTAAATCTCCCAAATATAAAATCTCAACAACTTCTTTATTATAATTTTTAGCAGAAACCATATCATCAAATCTCATAACTGAACCATCTTTTAATTTGACAATCGGACCATCGAGGGCATCACAAGAAGAAAAAATTGTACTTTTGCCAGGCCTTTCAGATTTCATCTGAGAACCTATAGCCATAAAATTATCCAAAGCTATCATTGTCGCTGGATGGATGGCATCAGAAGAAAAACCTGATGTTCTGGCACGCCCATATCTTAATCTAAACCCTCCTTTCCTCAAAGGGTATGCCAAAACTGGCCTGCCTGCTACAACATCTTTCAAATAAGTATAATCTGGTTTGATGTTGATATCTTTTTCATCTTTTATCTTTTTGTTGCCAGAACCTTTAGCCTTAACCTGTTTTTGAAGATCTATAAACTCTTTCAAAAAATCCCATTGCCCCATATCAAAATCATCTGCCCATTTACTTAATTGTTTCCAAAGTTTAGGTGCTTTTAAAGAAAGGCATTCTGCCATAACTAAACAAAAACCATTCCTTATCCTATTACTTTCTATTCTATCCAAATCTTTATAGTTACTAACCTCATATTTTTCAGAAGCATCCCCGCTTATTTGAATAGGCAAATTTTTCATCAAAAATATTATTTCTTCTTGAGAGGGAAAATACTGGAGATTGGTAACTCTTTCATGATAATCTGTAAGTTCAGTATAAGCCCTTTTTATTTCTTTTTCAGTGGCATCATACTCTGCATATCCCATTTTTTTTCTCACATAATCAGCTATTAATACTGATATGCTTCCAGCAGTCCCGCCTGCACTTCTAATGGGCCCAGAATACATAAGACAAAAATATTCTTTATCATTATCTTTTCTTTTTTTAAAATTTAAATTTACAAATCCCTCCAAAGGAGAAGCCACAACACCAACTGTAACATAAGCAAAACCAAATCTTATTCCCACTTCTATAGCCTTTTTTTGGCTTTCAAATTTGCAAAATTTTTCTTTAGCAACTTCTTCAGCAATTATCAAAGCAATTCTCCAATCTTGAGAACCATATTTTTTTTCTAGTTCTTGTATTCTTTTTACAATACCTTTGCCAATTATTTCTGGAGCAACAGTAGAAATCAAGCCTTCAACTCTTTCAGCCATATTTTTTGCTAGTGGCACAGTAACTTCATCATCTGGATCATAGCCTTTGGATTTGGCTTTTTGTGCTATATCATAAACCTGAATAACTTCATCATTGATTTTTTTAAAATATTTTTGTATATCTAAACTAGCTTCCAACTTTATCAAACCTCATTAATTTTATTTCCCTTGTTTTTAGATTGACAATAGGAACGCGGCAAGGTTCTGGATTGTGGCCCACTTTTTCCTGAAATGAAGTTTTTGCTTGCCAACAAGAACCACAAATAATTGTCACATTCCTATATTCACTTATAGAAGTTTTATGTATGTGACCCGAAACAAAAAAATCTGGTACTTTATCAATCACCAAATTATCATTTTCTATATCAGGAATATAAAGATTAGAACTATGGGTGGGGGATAAATGCCTTTTTTTCAATAAAAGGGACATTACTAAATCGGCACGATCATATCCTCCATTATTTCTTATATTATCGACATTTGCAATATAATAATCAAAGGAGAATCCATGGTACATTAAAATATCAAAACCAGGAAACCCCTGAGTTTTATGAATATTAACATAAGAAGGGTTTGAAACAACAATAACATTAGGTATATCATATATGGGTTGTGCATATTTTTTATCTAAATTTGGTTGTGGTTCAGCTAATCTTACCGCATCGTGGTTTCCTGCACAAACAATAATTTTAATGTCTTTTCTTATCATGCTTAAAAATTTAGCACACGCTTCATATTGTTTAAAAATATCGTCTATTATTAATTCAGAATCCTGGCCTGGATAAATACCTACTCCATCAACTAAATCCCCTATAATAAAAAGATATTTTATTTTGCTTGCCAATTTTTTTTGTTTATTATTGCCGGTTTCACAATTCAACCAAGAAATAAAATTTAAAAATTCTTTTTCTAAAAACATATTAGAACCAACATGTAAATCTGAAATAAATGCTACATAAACCTCATCTGAACATTTTTTAAGTTCTTTACTAAAAGGAACATCGGGGAAAAAAATATCTTTGGAAAAAATTATATTGTCACCCATTTTTCCAACAATCCCTATCATTTCATCCAAAATTATATCCTCGGCCATTTTTATCAATTTTTCATTATTATTATTTATTAATACTTTAATTTTGGCAGTTGGGTCTTCTAATGTCAGGATTATATGGTTATTCTTAGTTTTTTGCTTTTCAGATATCAATCCAATAATTGCAACAGGATCATTTTTTTCCATATTTCTGACTCTGCTTATAGAAACAATATCATTCAATTCATTTCTCGCCTGAAGAATATTTTTTAAAGCCTCATATCTTTTTTTAAAATGATGCACAAAATGCTGAATTTCTCTTTTTATGGGTTTTTCATTATAGGTTTTGATTATTTCAATTTTAGTCTGGATTATATTATTGGAAATTTTTGGATTAAGATTTGAATAAAAATTTTTTTGATTTAATAAAGTAGGTTTATCTTTTTGCTTAATGAAGGGAGCAATATTAGAAAAAAAATTTTCATAATCAAAATTATTATTAAGTATATTAACAAAATCTGGAGAGATAAGAAAATTTTTTTTCATCAAAAAAGATATAAGCCTTTTTTTATTATCTAAAGTCATAAATCCAAAACCTCCCCCAATAGCTTTGAAATTTTAGGTGCTGTTGAAGGAGATATTCCAATACAAATTTGTCTGGTACGGCCATATCTACCATGGCTTATAACTTTTGCATTAATTATACCCAACATATCTAATTCAGCAATAATATCTGAAATTCTTCTTTGGGTTAAAGGTCTTATTTTAAGTTTAAAACAAAAATCTTTATATAATGCATAAACATCACCAGTAACAACTGGTTTTTTTTGGTCTACAGAGCATAGTTTAAAAATAGAATATAAAGTTATTTGTTGTTGTTTAGGTTGTGTACTAACTATATCATATATTCTATCCCTCTCTATTTTTTCTTCAGCTTCGTCTAAAGAAGAAATCATTACTTTCCTTTCATTCTTTCTTTCTGTTATTTCACCTGCAACCCTTAATAACTCTAAAGCTCTTCTTGCATCACCATGCTCTCTAGCAGCATAAGCTGCACATTTTTCAAGAACCCCCTCAGCTATAGCACCCTCTCTAAAAGCTTCTTTTGCCCTCTCTTTTAAAATACTCTTTAATTGTATGGCATTATAAGGTGGAAAAAGTATCTCTTCTTCAGATAAAGAACTCCTAACTCTTGGATCTAAATAATTAGTGAACATTAAATCATTTGATATTCCTATTATACTCACTTCACTATTGCTCAATTCTGAACTTATTCTTGTTAAATTATAAAGAATTTCATCTCCTGCTTTATTTAGAAGTTGATCTATTTCATCTAAAATAATAATTAGCATTATTTTTTCTTTATCTAATGCCTTAAGAAATAATCTATATACTTCATCAGTTGGTAAACCTGTTGCAGGAACTATTTGATCAAATTGTCTTGTCATTTCTGCAATTAATCTATATTCTGTATCAGCTATTCTTTTAAGTTTACAATTCAAATAAAAAATTTTTAAAGGTACATTATTTTTATTTGCTATTTTATGCAAATAATTTGCAACATGTTTTGAAATAAGAGTTTTTCCTGTTCCTGTTTTACCATATAAAAATATATTAGAAGGTTTTTCAAATCTTAATGATGGGGCTAAAATACTAGCTAATTTTTTAATTTCGTTGCTTCTATGAATTATATTTTCAGGATTATAATTTGATTGCAATACTTTTTTTTTAATAAATAAAGGTTCTTGCTTTAAATAATTCTCAAAATATGAAGAAACCTCTTTTTCCACCATAAGATTACTTTTAAATTAATTTTCTATTTAAAGATTATTATTCTAAAATATATAGACTAAGACCCTTATTTCTTATGGAACTATTTTTTTTCGATTTGTTTAAAAAAAAACCTAACTTTTGAATAAATATAACCTTTATTTCTTGTGGAAATAAATAA
>JAYEMU010000117.1:0-1858 GCA_034718475.1 Nanobdellota archaeon | reverse complement strand
TAGAAGTGAGTGATAACCCTTAAAAGGGAGAATCACCTTGATTCTTATTAGGAACAAAAAACGAGGTGATCCTAATGAGTGAAATACATACAACATTTTTTAATTTTTCGGAAGTCGAATTACTACGTCAAATCCTGCCAAGCTCAGATAAATATGAATTTACGAGCAAAAAAGTCTTTCGTAGGCGTTTTACGCCTACTTGCACTTGCGGTTGCAAATGTGTGTATAATGGCTATAACTTTGCAAGAAAAAATAAATTTGGCAAAGTCAAAATTGGCAAATATATATGCCCAGCAACCAATAATGCAATAGAAAATTATTACTCAACTAGTTTGAAGACACATAGAAAGAAACAATTTAGAACTGATAGGGGATTAGAGAATCATATGAAGATTGCGGCACTTAAAAGACAGGGATTGTTGTGTAACCCAAAAGAAACACTTTTTGAGATTTATCTCAAAATTTATCTTGTTGTAACATAAAACCCAATTCTAAAAATTTAATTGTTAAAATGAATTAGTGAAAACTCTTTGATTAATCGAAAATTAGGTCTAAAAAATTAAAAATAAAGGAACAAACGAATAAAATATACAAATTGAACTGCAACATCACGTAAAAAACCATCATTTCAGCGAAAAAGTTCGCTGGAATCCTCCTTAAATCACTCAGGAATTAAACTGTGTCTGCTATCCAAAAATTTTATAAAGATACTCGGTATTCTGAGACAACAATGGCTAATAATGAGGATTTTGGGGGAGATTTAGCAAGATTTAAGAAGAGATTGGAGAACTTAGAGCAAAATAAGCTTCCAAAAACTTTCTCAAACCTTAAGAATGATTTTAATCATATTAAAAAAGAAATTGAAGGCCTATCGCAAGGTATTGACCGGTTAAATGAGCTGGAAAAACAGACATCAAAAAAATTACTTCAGGGGGATAACCTGAAAGATGAGATAAGGGCCATTAACAAAATAAAAAAAGAGATAGGCAAAAAGCTGGATTCTTTTGAATTTGAGAAACATTCTATTAAGCTTAGCAAGAGAGTTACTGATTTGATGTTTGATTTCAAAAAATCTGAAAAAAAGATATATAATTTAGTGAGCAATAAAACAAAAAAATTTGATTCTGCAAAAAGCCATTTGATGGATATCTTTGATGATACTGAAAACAAAATAAGCCTGCTCAAAAAGAAAGCAGCTGATAAGGAAAAAGTTGAGGAACTAAGCCATACAGTTGAAGGGATGAACAACCAGAATAGGTCTTTTAAAAAAGAGTTTGAAGGCATTGATGGCAGCATAAGAAAGCTGCAAAAAAGAATTAACATGCTTACTGGAAATAAGGAATTAGAAAAAATAAGGGCTGACCTTGATGAGAGGCAAGGCAAAATAAGCAATAAGATAAAAGATGTCGAGAAGGGGGCTTGGAACGAATTAAAAAAATTAGGCGATTCTGTTGAATGTAATGAAAGTAGGCTCAATGATGTCTCAAGCAAGGGTGAGAAGAAAGTCCTGGCTGTAAAAGAAGAGATTGGCAGGAAGATCATGCCTGAGATTGATAAACTGAGCAATAAGATAAAGGGTTTGGAGCAATTAAGCCACACGGTTGAAGGGATGGACAGCCAGAATAGGTCTTTTAAGAAAGAGTTTGAAGGCATTGATGGCAGCATAAGAAAGCTGCAAAAAAGAATTAACCTGCTTGCCAGCAATAAGGAATTAGAAAAAATAAGGTCTGGCCTTGATGAGAGGCAAGGCAAAATAAGCAATAAGATAAAAGATGTCGAGAAGGGGGCTTGGAACGAATTAAAAAAATTAGGCGATTCTGTTGAATGTAATGAAAGTAGGCTCAATGATGTCTCAAGC
>JAYEMU010000116.1:0-1868 GCA_034718475.1 Nanobdellota archaeon | reverse complement strand
AAATTAGGTCAATTTTGGGAGATTATATCGATAAATATAGTGATAAATCACTAAATTTACGTTGGTAAAAGCCAACTGGCGAATGATGTTAGGGCACTAAATTAGAAGGAAGTGGCGAACTTAGGTTTTAAAACGAATGTCTTTACATTTAATAATGAAATAAGGCGATTTTTTAATAAGAGTTCTATATTTTAATTGAGAAATCTTTTTGTCTAAATAATATTGTGCTTCAATACGCAAACCCATAGAATCTTTTATTAATTTTACATCTTCCTTTGTAAAATAAGTTAAAAAGAAATTTTTCATCAATTCGAGCGTACAAGTATGGTTCTCACATTTTACACCAACTTTAAGGAATATTGAATAAAGAGCAAAATACATCGCATAATAATTTGAAGAGATTTCCCAGCTCCTATTTCCTTTGAGTGAAGCTGCAGCTTTCAAAGCATCTTCAGATTTGTTTAAATAAACTTTGCTTAAGTTATCATTAGGTTCAACTAATTCAATCCCTTTTTTAACTTTCAAACACCATTTAATTTTTTTCATAATGCAATACCTTGAGGCAATTTACAAATTCCTGTATGCCCTTAAGAATTATATGACCCTTTATAATTTCTTCTATTAATGGATCATTTTTTTTCAAGGCCTTTTTAAAAATATTAAGAGGATAATGTTTTATGTTAATATCGATTTTATATATTTCTTCAATATCTTCTAATTTATTTTCATTATATTGCCCTGCAATGAATATATCCAAATCCGAATCTATTTTATGTCTTTTCTTGGCATAACTTCCAAAAATTATTACAATCCCTTTTGAGATTAATTTAATTTTTTCAGAAATTTCCCTAATTAAAGGATTTTTATTATAAAATTCACTTGTCCGGTAATGTTCCATTATAGAAATAAAATGGATTATGTTTGGGTTGTCAAGATTTAAAGAGAAAAGCTTATTCCTTCCTTCGAGTCTGTTTTTTAATAATTTTTTTTTCCTAAGGAAATTAAGAAGATTTGAAACTGATTTCTGGTTAAGTTCATTTTTTTTGCTAAGGCAACTAGCAGTAAATTCAGCCTCATAGTTACTAATAAAATTCTGAATGATTTTCATATTTTGAATATTAAGTATCATTTTACTTATATTAGTAATTTTTTATTATATAAATCTTTTGGTTTCAAAATAAAGAAATCTAATTTTTTTTAATTTTTTTTCAGAGGTTTTTTTCTTGCAATCATTTCTTTTTCTGGCTTTTTTTGAAATAGATGAACCATCCAATGTTCAGGATTATCAAGATGACTATTGCTATTGACAGTATTGTATTGCGTTCAATTTCAGCCTTGCCGCCAATCACCTGCCCTGTTGACGAAAGCAATGATGTCCTCATGCCGTCCATGCTCAGGTAAGATACCAATTGCTTCTCAATGACTTTGTCCAGGAACTTTAATTTTAAGTTTATGCTGTATTGCCCTTCCCTTAATCCGACAGTTTCCCAGTATGCAATTATTGGCTTTTCAGAATGCGGCAATAGGTCGATTGAAGCTGTTTTTATGTCTGAAACTGGATCGCCTTCCATATCCTTAATTAATAATTCACCATACAGATCCTTAATCATTTCATTCCAATTGCTTCTCAAGAGGATTTCCATTTTTGCTACGCCTCCAAGTTTGAAATTCTTTGTTTCAACCTTGACAACCTCTATTTCCATATTCCCTACACTGAATACTTTGTCCACATTCTTGGATTCCCTGTCAAATGTGACAGTTGCAACAGCATAATATTTTCCAGGATTGACGTCTGCTTTCCAGCTTGCCTGCAATAATTTCCTTTTGCCCGATTCAAGGCTAATTTTATCAGTTTCAACTGAGGCAAT
>JAYEMU010000115.1:0-1890 GCA_034718475.1 Nanobdellota archaeon | reverse complement strand
CTTTACTGTGGATTTTGAGAAAAAACCTATTGAGTGGAGCCTAGAGGGTCCTGATGGAAAGAAAAGGACTGTTGTCGCAACTACTGATCCTTCATTCCGGTGTCCGGAAGAGGGAGTTGTTTGCGGCAATGGAACAAAAGAGGGCACAGAACAATGTGATGATGGTAATACCTCATCTGGAGATGGTTGTGATTCAAGATGCCAAATAGAAGAGAGTTTTTGTCCACAAGGTGTTCTTGATATCCTAGATGGCAGTAAGGGCAGTGTATATTACTGGTGTTTTGAATTCTCAGATGGGTGGAGTGAATGCGGTTATGATAAAAAAAAGAATTAAGGCATATGGAGCGATAGTAAAAAGTTGGAAAGTTCAGGTTTCATAGGCAGAAATGAATAAATGTGGGTAAGGACAAGATCTATTGACCAGCGGTTGTTAACAAATCATGAAAAACATCGTAAGATGACAAATTCATCCAACATATTTATCTTCGTAGTCTTCGTTGTGCGCAGGCACATTTCATTTGTATCTTTTGCACTTGACTGTCTCTTGTTCTTGCAACAATTGTTGCCTATTATGTCTATTCCCGAAGGAAGTTATTCGTTATGAATATAATGTTCGCAGTTCATATATTTTATTGTTCGCGCAATTTACTGTATTTTTGTGGTAAATTGATGCTGTGTCGCATAAATAATATGGTTTTGCCCCTTCCCCTCCACCACACTCATATTTTTCCATATTTTCTAACTTCATTATAAATCCAAACCTTTCTTTTCAACTCAATCAACACATTTCCCCTCAATTTTGCCTTTGCACATTCACCATACTCTCTCTTGATTGCTGAAAAATGACCCTCTGTCATGGGCCACCGCATACCGTATTTAGTCTCCTTTGTCCATTCTTTGTATCCCATATCCTTGAACTTAATCACTTCTTTTTTTCGTCTCATAGAACCTCTGGCTTTGGCACGAGCGTTTGAACGAATGCGAATTGCAGATTCAATATCATTTCTCTCTAGAAAGTTGAAAAAATCTTTTACGTCAAAAGCACCATCGTTATAGCTTTTGACTACATTACCTCCATCTTCAATGATTGATGCAATATGTTTTTTTGCTATTTCTGGTTCTGATGCAGAACCTTTTTCATTTACGATAACATCAACATCTAAAATTTCATCTTTTGTTGCAGTTATTATTACTTTCGCAAATTTTCTTCTTGCTTTGCCATATTTGTCCTGGAAATACTCACCTGCATGAGTCATTTTGAATCCGGAACCATCTGTTCCTTCATGAATTTCGACTCCTTTAGGTATTGTAAATTTTAAATCCATTTTAAGAATACGCCTATGAATTGTCGCATGATCATTACCTTTTGGAATCAATTCATAGCTCTCAAGCTTTCGAGTTATGGCTTCTGCACCTCTTGTAGAGAATTTCTCGACAAATAATGCCTGAAAGTCAATCATCGAATCTGGATACTCATATGGCTTACCGCGTTTACCATCATTCATTTTTGCTAATTCCTGGTCCCATGATGCGACCCAGTCTAAATCCAAGTAGATTTCATAATGCTTGACTAATGCCTCTTGATATGCCTTATGATCTCTATTGTCAACGTACTTTTTACCCCAACGTTTATTTTGGCTCATACATAACCGATAGGTTTAAATATATTTAAACCTACGTATTATGACTATGAGAAAAATATCAATTACAAAAGACAAATTTCACATGGACGACGAAATTTTGGAAGTTGCCGAAGGTGAAGTAAAGCCCATTGGCAATGGTGGAATGATATTGTCATCAAAGAAATATGTCGGAAAAAAAGTGTATGTTCTGATTAGGAAGAAATAGACTGATTTATGCGACACAGCAGTCAAATCACGACATAAATTC
>JAYEMU010000114.1:0-1909 GCA_034718475.1 Nanobdellota archaeon | reverse complement strand
TAGGCGGAATGAAGAGGATAAATCCTTTCAGTTAGTATTTTTAGAGGGATTTGCGAAATTCCGAAACACAATGGGAGCAATGGTTACGAGCAGGGGATAAAACAAAAATACCCCAGTAAAAAACGAAGTTAAGCGGGATTCAAGATGTTTGAGTATAAGAAAACATAAAATTCACCCCATAAGCAATGTACAAAAAGAGAAAGGTGCAATATCCTTAAAGTAACAATCAAAAAGGAGAATTGCACCCATGGCTATATTACCACAAAAAGAAATTTTCAGCTGGAAAGAAATTGAAACAAGTTCTGAACTTGATAGACTCAAAGTGGTTCTTGAAATTTTACCAGACGAAGGATTGATGCAATTGCTCGAGAAAAAAAGGAAAGGGCGCAGAAACGATTATCCAATAAGAGCTGTATGGAATTCGATTCTTGCCGGAATAATATTTCAACATGAAAGCATCGAATCATTAAGAAGAGAATTAAAGAGAAATGCTGAGTTAAGAAATCTTTGCGGATTTAATATTTTTAAAGGTAGCAAGGCAGTTCCACCAAGCTATGTATATACCAGGTTCCTGAATAAGGCTATAGGGTTTCAAGAAGAAATGGATAAAATATTTCATAAATTAATTGATGCGTTAAAAAAAGAGATACCTGATTTGGGCAGGATATTGGCAACAGATGGAAAAGCGATCCATAGTTATGCGGTTGGCAAAAAGGATCCGGCAAAGAGCAGTGATCCTGAAGCTGACTGGGGTAAGAAATCATATAAGGGAATCAATAAGGATGGAACAAAATGGGAAAAGATAAAAAGCTGGTTTGGTTACAACCTGCATCTGATTATTGACGCAAATCATGAAATTCCTCTTGGGTACAAACTAACAAAAGCGTCTGCAAATGACAGTCCACATTATATACCTATGCTGGAAGAGTTAGCAGAAAGACATGAAAGCATAATAAAAACAGCGGAGCATTCATGTCTTGATAAGGGATATGATTCTAAAAACAACAACAGCATACCTTTTGATAAATATGGGATCAAACCTATAATTGATATTCGAAATACATGGAAAGAAGAGCCCTATAGATTAATTGACAATAAAAAAGCAGACAATATTGTTTATGATTATCGAGGCAATGTATATTGTTATACAGGCACCGGAAAAGATTTAGAAAAAGATTTTACAAAGATGGCCTTTGCAGGATATGAAAAAAACCGCAAAAGTCTTAAGTATAGATGTCCCGCCAAAGCATATGGCTTTAAATGTAAAAAAGAAAATATATGTAATAATGGCAAGCCGCCTGAATTTGGCCGCACAGTAAGGATACCATTAGAGAAAGACAGAAGGGTCTTTACTCCAGTTGCTCGGTCTAGCTACAAATTCAAAAATATTTACAAAAAACGATCATCTGTAGAAAGAGTTAACAGCAGAATAGACAATATGTTTATGTTCGAGAAACACTATATTAGAGGCCATAAGAAAATGACTTTTAGAATTAGTATGGCCCTGATAATTATGTTGGCTATGGCCTTGGGAAGAATAAAAAATAATCAGAGAGAGTTACTTCGTTCTTTAGTCCAGCCAATGGCAGCATAAAAGTACAAGATAGTTTAAATAGATTGGAAACATAAGGATTTTTGCCTGAAAGGATTATTTGTATCTAAAAACAAAAACTTGTAGATAAAAATAAAAAGCACTCCCTGATCTTTCCGAAAACGGAGAGAGGCAGCTCAATTTGCTTCGGGAAAACTAAAAAATGGGATAGCCGCGAGAGGCAAAAAAAAAAATGAAGAAAAAAATATGGCTATTTCGCAAATGCCTCAAGTAGAATGTATAATTATAAATTTTTTAAAAAAGTGATAATATATATAATTAGTGGTGAACATAGTGGGAACAAATATTAATTTTTGG
>JAYEMU010000113.1:0-8683 GCA_034718475.1 Nanobdellota archaeon | reverse complement strand
TTGTTCAAAGTTATGAAGATGAATTAAAGGAAACATTACATTGTTTATGTGAAAAGTATGGTGGAGAAGAAGTAGAATTACTTAAGGAAAGATTAAGAATACAAGATATTTGGTAGAAAGGCAAGAACCAAAGCACCCACATAAAAAGGGCACCTCATTTTAAGATGGAATTCCTTCTTTGAGAGGAAGTCTTTTTTTAAGTCGTCTTAATTTTCTCTTACCATACTTCTCTTCTAATTTATCAAGAGCTTGTTGGAGTAACTCTTCATATAGCGGTATAAGTATATCCTTTTTCCTTTGTTCCAGATAATCAGTTTGAGTTACAAGATATTCCAATACATATTCAGGCATATCAATATCAAGAAAGTCTTCCAGTCTCTGACGCCATGAGGGATAATGGGCGCGATAATTCACAGCCATTAATGGCCTTTCCTCATAATTGCCCATGCGATATAAAATATCTTCAATAGTTAAAGCTTGGTTATCAGTGCCAATTTGATTTATTGAAAGCAAACTCTCAGATGGAATCCTTTCAACAGTTTTCCTTAAAAGATCAATATATTCTTTTGGTGATGGCATGAGAATCATTATGATTTATAAGTATTTAAAATTGTCCTACGAAGAATCTAATGGACTTGGATAAGAAAACATACCCCACGCATAGATTGAGGCATTACATCTTCAGAGGATACCCTTGAGTATGTAAATTATAGCATTCATGAGATTTTTTCCTAGCAGACTTTCTACTTACGGGAAGAGATTAAATAGAAGTTGCACAATCCTTATATATGCGGATGAGTTATTTTCGCTTAACACTTTTACTCATCGCAAAATGACTCACCAAAATCAAATTTGGGCAATACAAGCCTTAAAACCGAATGAGTTTCTTCGTCTTTCAGGAATTTAACGGAAATCTTGTTGCACTTCGCTCCCCCAAATTTTTTTCTCAAATCTCACTCACTTCATTCGTGGAGGAGAAAAAAACTTTTCTAAATCTCGATGTTAAATGCAATTGTCGGAAAAAATTTAAGAATCCTCTTCGCTATATTCAATTTGCTGTTTTAAGATAATTTCTTGAATATTACCAGGTTTATCAATAGTCCAATATTTCCAATGGGGTTTATTCCACCAAGAATGAAATTTAAGGTTTATTCTCCCTTCAAAATTAATTTCCATGTGATGATTATCCAGCACAGTTCTTAAAGTTGATTTTCTTGGTTCTGGAAGATTTGGATCGTATGGATCAATTCCATGGCTTAACATACATATTCTTCCAATTCCATTTTCTGTAGGCTCAATCCGTTCATAAGCCAGTGAAAAACCTTTATAATAAATTTTTAAAGGAAAATGGAACACTTCATTAGAATCAACTAGCATATACAATCCAGAGTCATCTTTTCTGAAATCAAGAGTTATATCAATTAAATCTTCACTAACTTTTGCTCTTCCTTGAACACTATATTTTCCATCTTCTCTAATACCACCGCAGTCTCTTATATATAAAAATGTGGGAGAATAGTTATCTAAACATAACCTTAAATTTTCAAAATCCAACTCTTTCGGCATCCAGTATTGTTCCATAACTATTACTATTAATAGAATCTCTGACTATATAAATCTTTTCCGACAACGTAAGTAGAAAGTCAGGTCAGTTAAGTTTGCATAGATTGAGGCATTACATCTTCAGAGGATACCCTTGAGTATGTAAATTATAGCATTCATGAAATTTTTTCCTAGCAGACTTTCTACTTACAAAACGCCAAAAAGTATTTAGAGGACCACCACGCCAAAGCTTGATTTTAGTTGGTCAAAAGCACCGATAATTGGAATCCCCGCTTGCTGAGCGTAGCGAAGCAAGTTGCCCGAAGGGCAATCCTTTAGGACGGGGAGGATGTCAATTTTTTAGGTATCTATAAGTTATATAATCTCTATTGATTAAGCTTAATTATAAAAGTGATTCTAGTGGTGTTAACTATTTTCGGAGGTATTGAAAAAAATGGAAAAAAAATTAGAACAAATGTTGGGAAGTGAAATTGTGCCTGATTCTAGGCAAACAAGGATGTATGAAACAATAGACATATATACCAATGGGTCAACTGTATTGTATAGCTTTGATTCGGCAAAACCATTGGCACCATTTTTTCCGACAAGTACTGGATTTGGAATTCAGACCCCAAACATTGGGATACCTGATTTCCATGATACCTTTAAACAAGATAGGTACGACAATCTGTATGGTGGTCATTCAACCATCAGAGGACCAGGCGGTCATGGATATAATTTGCCATTTGATCCAAACCAACCAATAAAAAAATTTTAAGTTAAGAAAAAATGTTGAATGATACGGAGAACAATTTCCAGAAATTAATCAGACCTGACTTTCCAGAACAGGAAAAATTGTTTGAAATAGTTCGACAAAAAGACGAATTCAAACTTAAATTGTTATGTTCAAAACATAATATCAAAGAAAAGAATTTAAAAAATTTATTGATGATGTTAGATGATAAATTTAAAGAATCTAACTTTGATATTAATAAACATAATATGGATTGGTATGACCCTTCTTTAAATGAACTACCTTCATCTGAACATTGGGGGAAATAATTTTACCTTTTAATAAATTATAATGAGTAATATTGAATCAAATATCTGGAAATTGTATGTAATTAAAGCATTACGTTGGTTTATGTTAATAATGCCAATTATTGTTTTGTTCTTTCAAGAAAATGGGCTATCAATAAAAGAGGTTCTTTTACTACAATCCTTTTTTTCAATAGGCATTATTTTATTTGAGATTCCTTCAGGTTATTTTTCTGATGTAATTGGAAGAAAAACAACAATCATATTTGGCTGTATTTTAGAATTTATTGGATTTAGTGTTTATTCGTTTTCATATGGATTTATTGGTTTTCTAATTGCAGAATTAATATTAGGTTTAGGTTCAAGTTTTTTGTCAGGAACAGATTCAGCAATAATTTATGATGGCTTAATTCACTACAATTAGCATTATTAACTTCTGGAAGTATATTTGTAGTTTTAGGAATTATATCTTTATTGTTCTTACATAAAAATAAAGCTCTCTAAAATTTACGCCCCGTCCATTTTGCCAACGGATTTAAACAAGAATATCTACTGAATATATTTTTGAGGCACGATATTTAACTTAATCAAACCTTCAATAATTCCAGATACATAATAACCATTCAATTTACCATAGCCTTTGGCTATGTATAAAGTATCAATGCAATTTTTTTCAAAACAAATATTCTTAACTGCCTTTTTTACTTCATTAGTAGCATTTCTAACTAATATTGACTTATAACCAAAAGTGATGGGCAAAATATCATTACCACTATCCCCACAATATATTATATCTTCTTTTTTGTATCCATTATTCTTTCTAATATATTCTAAAGCTCTAAGCTTTGTGGCATTTTTAGGAATTATGTCTAACAGACCTATATTATTTGTTTCATCAATACTGAAGATAACCAAAGCTTCTTTAGATATTGATTTAATAATTTTTGTGCACTCTTTTACTATCAGCTCAGCATTGTGTAATTCATCTAAATAAAAGCTAATCTTAAATGGATTCTGGTGCTCTTTCTCTTGAATTCTGATACTTTTTATTATGGATAGTTCTTCTTTGAAATTATCAATACTCCAATTAGATGTAACTGATTTAACAATATTAATCCACTCTTTATCTTCATTGAATTCACCATGTTCTTGTGTGTATATTTTTGTACCAACTTCTGCAATAAGAAATGTAGGTAATGGGGCATGATATTCAATCATTGCCTCTTTGACTTCTTTAACATTTCTTCCAGTTACATATATAAGTGCAGATTTCTCTCTCTTCACTATTTCATTAAATATGTGCATAGAGTTATCGTATTCTTGATTTCCATTTGCTAACAATGTCCTATCAAGATCTGTAGCTATAACAAACATTTTATTTTATAACTTTCCCCCTTTTCATTTTTTTAATTAATTTGCTTGTTAATGCACCCCATGAATAATAATTACTTTATGACATTTACTAGTAGCTGGTCCTGTTAGTGATTCTATGAAATTAAGCACAACAAACTTTCCTCTTGTAAGTCCATTGAAAAGGATGTGCATTTAGGTTCCAATCTTTTTCAATGAAATTTTTGATTTTCTTTTCTAAATCCTTATCAATATTTTTTCATCTTAATTACAGAGATTAAACCAAAAATTAGTGCCAGTTTGTATTGCAACATCTTTATAACAACTATTTCTTAAAAAATAATCATTTATCTTATCGCAAGTTAAAATATCCTGAGTAATATGTCCAGCATAATCTCCTAAACAATCATCCCTTAGTGCTCCAGTTAGAGTTTCACATATTGAGATATTCTTACTAGTTATGACCCTGTCCCTAATACAATATTCAAGTGCCTTCCCTTTGCCAGTAGTACAAAAAGATATCGGCCGTTCAAAGCAAGTCAAACAATTAACATCACCCTTACAATAAGAAACATCTCTTTCTTTGAAAGCTAAACAAGAATCCCTACTTTGAGAACCTGCAGGCAATTTATTACAATGCTCTGTTGTTATCTTGTCTGATTTACCTTCCCAATACAATGCATTTGCAAAAGACCAATAACATAATTCTCTTTCATTTTTATCATAATCAATACCATCACAGACGTCAATATCTCCACTAATCATCGAAAGTCCAAAATAACAATGTTTTTTGTCTCCATTAGCACTCACCAGTTTACAATAGGAAATATCTTTTTTTGCATGGGCTAAGCAAATATTTTTATCATCTTTTCCTTTCCACAATCTTACAACTACTTCTTCAACCAATCTATCATAATCAGTATGCAAATACTTTTTTGTTAATTCTATTCCTTCATTAAGTGTTCCAAATTTTTTATGAAGTTTCATCCAAAAATTAACATCTTTGAATATCACTCCATCCATATCAAAACATACTAATTTATATGACATAAATAATCAATAAGAATCAGAATTTATTAAGCTTTCTGATGAATCAGTAGGATTTACGACTTTCCCTAAAAATAAGATATTGCCAGTTGCTTTTTCTTGAATTATAAAAATGAATGGATGGTTGGCGTTAAATATTTTTTGTGGCATAACTGCAGTTAGTTTCATTCCTACAGCAGTTGCTGCTGCAGCCTCAGTGCCTTCTTCATTTAGTTCTATAAACGCCTGATGAATAACAAAGTCAATAAAAAGATCTTTATTGCCGGTCATGCCTGAAAAATCTGCATTTGAAGAAAATGCTGTAGGCATCCCCATATCAATTAGGGTAGATTTCATAAAATATTTAGTATCAAATTTAAATTTTGGGAGATAAATATCATCTAATTGGTTCTTTTTCATATTGCTTTTTAATTCTTCAAGCTTTTCTGCAGTTAAAATCTCTTCTACATCTTTAAGGTTTTTTCGGGGCAACAAAATCAACATAGATATTTTGTCTCCTTTATATGGCAATTCTAAAATCTGCAAGTTTTCAGTTTCTCCATAATTAAATTTTATCTCTTTTGGTTTCATATGCATCATTTGGGCTTTAATAATCTGATTAGAATCAATTAGAAAATCTTGTTTCATGGTTTCACTTTCATCAAATTCCCATTGCCAAGTCCCTTTAAAATAAATGGCATTTGTTAAAACCATTCTTGTAATTGAATCAAGGAATCCTTTAGGGATTAAGTCTCGAATTTTATTATTGGTTTGTTCTTCAATAAAAGAATTGATTGTCTTCCTTGATTCCTCAGTTTCATCAACAAAATCTAAATTAGTGGCTTTGCCCCCATAATAATTTTCAATTCGGTTTATATAATCATTTAGAAATGGAAAATCTTTTTGCAACCATAAGGCATTTCCTGTTCTCAATTCATAATCAAGGTTATTTTTATTTATATTATTATAGATGGCTGCAAAATTAGGCCTTAAGATGTTATCTTCTGGAAAATGAAAAACAGATTTAATCTCATCTGCTGTTTGGGTTTCTGCCCCCTCATAAGTCATTGCTAATGCTGATGAAATGCTATATGGCGAATAGAATAGATTTTTGTTTTTGTTTAATTTAGGATAAAGCTCAAATGCAAATAGGTTATTGCTATTTACAACTTCTTTAATCCCTTTAGCTGTTGTGCCGGAATCATCAGTGGTAGGCGGTTCTGTAGGATTATAGGGATAAACAAACAAAGTGAATGAAGCAAGTACAATACTAGCCATTAAAAAAATTATTATTAAAATTAAAAAATTGCGTTTCACTTTATTATTTAAATAAAGCTACTATATAAATGTTATTTGATAGGGCCAAATATATTTTTTGTGTAAATCATAAATCTGAAAAGCAAAAGGTTTATAAATACTTCAATTTTCTCATCTTAAGTTAAAAATGGGAAATAAATCAAGAGGCTTAGGGGCAGGAAAAAAGCTCAAAAAACGAAGAAAAGAAGCTAGATGGAAAAAGAAAGATTATAAAATTAAAAAATTAGGATTAAAAACCAAATCTGATCCATTAAAAGGGGCTGCGCAAGCCAAGGCAATAGTTCTTGAAAAAGTTCAAAAAGAAGCAAAGCAGCCAAATTCTGCAATGAGAAAATGTGTACGATGCCAATTAATTAAAAATGCAAAAAAAGTTACTGCTTTTGTCCCAGGAAACAATGCAATTAAGCTTATTGATGAGCATGATGAGGTAATGATTGAATGCATTGGTGGAAAAATGGGGCGTGCCAAGGGTGACATACCTGGAGTTAGGTGGCAGGTGATTAAAGTAAATGATCAATCTTTAAATGCTCTTGTAAGGGGCAAAATAGAAAAAGGAAGAAGATGAGCGCAATAAAATTATTTAATAAATGGGATACCTCTGGAATAACTATTTTGGATAGAGGATTGCAGGGCTATATCAATTTACAGCCGATAATTATTCCTAAAACTGGTGGCAGGAATGTTAAAGTAGTTTTTCATAAATCAAAGACCCATATTGTTGAAAGGCTGATTAATAAACTAATGGTGCCAGGCCATAAAGGAAAAAAACACAAATTAACTTCAGGTCATTGTTGTGGCAAGGGCAATAATAAATATCAAATAGTTGAAAAGATGTTAAAAATAATTGAAAATAAAACTTCTCAGAATCCTGTAGAAATTTTAGTTAGGGCAATTGAAAATGCTGCTCCAAGAGAGGAAATAACTACAATAGAGTATGGTGGGGCAAGATATCCAAAAGCAGTTGAATGTGCTCCTCAAAGAAGGATAGATATTGCTTTAAGAATGTTTGTTCAGGGAGCTTATGCCAAATCTTTTAACAAGAAAAAAAGAATTGAAGAATGTTTGGCTGATGAAGTATTAAAAGCTTATAATTTGGATAATACTTCTAATGCTATAGCTAAAAAGCTTGAACTTGAAAGGCAAGCTGATGCTTCAAGATAATTTTTTTATAATTATGGGTAAATTAAGGCAAAAATTAAAAAGTATTTTAATTTCTGGGGCAGTAATTTTTAGTATGAATCAATTGGTTTTGCCTGTACAAAATATTATGGGAAACTTCCTGCAAGGATTACATCCCGGTAACTATTCATTAAAAAAATATCATCTGCCTAAAAATCTTAAAGCACCCCAATATCTAGTTATGGCTAATTCTATTGTTCATGAAAATGCAACTAAAAAATTTGACTGCAAGGATTATTCAATACGGACTTATAAGATGTATCATAAAATTATTAAAAGAATTGGAAGAAATGACTTATATAATAAGATAAGGATAGTTAATAATCAAACACACCTCTGGATACAATATAGGGCACAAAATAAAAAAATACATAATTTTGAAGCAACTATTAATCTTGGCCCATTTAAGAATCTTGAAGAATTAATTGTTGCAAGCAGGGTTAGGTATATCTCCTTGTCAGAAAAGAAAATTTTAGGATGTACAGCTTGGGGTAGTCAAATCTTTTATCCGACAATTGATGCAATTATCTATAGGGGAGGATTTATTGGTTATTTAATGGATATATATTCAAAAAAATAAGGAAAATTTTAAATATTTATTCCTCTTTAAGTTTATTTATTATGAAAAAATGGTTGCCTATGTCTAGGCGTGATTTCTTTAAATTATCTTTGGCTGGCATTTCTAGTTTGGCTATGGCATCTTGTACAGGCAGATTTATCCTAAAAACATTAAACTCTGCTGTTAATTATGATAAATATTCTTCTAATCAAAATATAAGCCAGATTAACTTAGCCTATCTTAATGCTGCTGATTTTAGGGGAAGAACTATGAATATTTTTGAGACCATAACTCCTGAAATGGCTTTATTTAGGATTAAGCAATTGGCAAAATTTTTCATTGAAGAAAAAATAGATATCTTTTGTGGGGGTGAATTTGATTCTTATGATACATATAAGACTGGTTGTTTAAACCAGTCATTGGAATTGGCTAAATTTATGGGTAGCCCCTATAATTACGTGCTTATGGACGAATATATGAAATCCCCTTTATGGACAACTGGCAACTGTATTATCTCTAAATTCCCTTTAAAAAGAAGAAAAAGGCATATTTTTGGTGGAAGGATGCTGGATAAAAGATTAAAGCATATGTACAAGGATTTTATTCATATAACTTCTAAAGTTGGGCGAAGAGAGCTTGAAATGATTAACAATTATTTCAAGCTCTCTTCGC
>JAYEMU010000112.1:0-1963 GCA_034718475.1 Nanobdellota archaeon | reverse complement strand
AGCAGAATTTGTTGGCCTTGAACATAATGATTTGATTCTTTCAGATTTGCAATTTAACCATAAATGCTGGCGTGCAGGATTTGCATTAGGCATCAGGGAAGATGGGGGGATAAAAGAACAAATCCGGCTTTTGCCAAAATGGAAAAGAATACTGCTTGCACCTTTTCAATGCCTTGATTCTGAACTTAAGCATGAAAGCAGGCATGCTGCGCACTATGCACTCTTTAGCAAAGTCTATGAAGAAAATCCATTACTGGCACACGGAGTCATTAAGAATGAAAGACTTGTCTATTATAATACCCTAATCAACTATAAATTCCACAAAGCTGATTTGAAAATGGCATTGCAAATCCTGGACAAGGCGTTGGCTTCAAAAGGCCAAGAAAGAGATATTGAAAAAATCATGTATTATTCTACAATATCAACAGGCTTAGCAGAATCTTTTGCAAACGATGATAACTCATACAAACATTTCAGCTATGGGCTATTTGCCTTTAGCGGAACAATACTGGCAGCAGGGATTTTGAGATTGATGGATTCGTGGAGAGGCAATCAACAAATAGAAGATTCTGGATTATTTCTTTTGGGGACATTGGCAAGCTTTGTCAGCTTAATGCTTGTTCCAGGCATTTATTATCCTAACAGATTAAACCTTACAACTAAAAATCTTGAGAGGTTTACAACCACTGAAAGAAAATACCTTCTGGCTTTTCCTGCAGAATCTGGGACATTAGAAAAAAGGTGCGAAAAGCTTAGGAAATACGGCTTTGAGCTTTAGCCACCAAAACATATAAAAATTTAAAAACTCATTAAGCATAAAAGTTTTTGATGCAGGAAATAAAGCAAAAGATTATAAAATTTATTCAAGAAAACGGCCCTATTCTGCCAGTGCAGATATCAAGGCAGTTTAATGGCAATACAATATTTGCAGGGGCTTTCTTATCTGAACTTGTATACAATAAAAAAATTAAAATTACCAGGGCAAGAATTGGGAATTCGCCAATGTATTATATTAGTGGCCAGGAAGAAAAACTTGAGGCCCTTAGGGAGCATCTGCCGCAAAGGCCAAAAATGGCTTATGATTCCCTAAAACAAAAAAAAATAATGAGGGATGGGGTCTGCGAGCCATGGGAAAGAGTTGCTTTAAGGGAAATTGAAGATTTTGCAGTTCCACTGAATGTTAATCTCGGAGGCAATTCTGAAATATTCTGGAAATGGCACTTGGTGCCAAATGAAGATGCCAAAAAAATCATACTCCAAATGGTCGGCAAAAAAGAAGAACCTAAAAAAGTTCCAAAAAAAGAAAAACCTCTTGAAAAAAAACAGGAAAAGCTTAAAGAAAAAAAGATTTTAAAAGCCGACAAGCCCAAAGGAGAATTTTATGAACAATTGCTTGAATATTTTTCCAATAATAAAATCAATGTCCTTACACAGGAAGTCAAGAAAAAAAATAAAGAGATTCATTTTGTTTCAGAAATCCCTTCATCAATAGGATCTTTGAAGTACTATATTGTTGCAAGAAATAAGAAAAAGCTTAATGAAGCAGACCTTGCACTGGCATACCATGAAGCCATGAATTCCAAGCTTCCAGTAATTGTCCTTGCTTCAGGCACAATTACCAAAAAAGCTGAAAAGTATATCGATGAAAAGCTTTCGGGTCTGGTGTTCAAGAAAATGGGCGGGTGAATACTGCACCAAATACATCTTAAAATTAAAATCTACCTAGGATCTTGCTGAATTCAAAGACAAACATTTACAAAATTATGTCTCTAAAGTCATTCCTGAAATTTTAAAGAATTATTAAGGATTCCATTCTGAACCCCAAGTTTGACACTTGAAAGAAAATTATTTCTTTGTAAATTTTAATGGTATAAATTTAGATTTTTAGGATTATTAGCATTTTTTTAAACAAGAATTTGACAGTTAGTTAACCCTTCAAGTTTTTGGTAATTTTTACTACAAA
>JAYEMU010000111.1:0-8882 GCA_034718475.1 Nanobdellota archaeon | reverse complement strand
ATTGGAGATCCTGCGTTTAATGGATTATTTTGTAGTGCTGCAAAAGGCACTTGGACAGCATTTGATACTATTTCTGGTTGTGTTTTTGGAGATGATTCATATTCAGGGATATGCGATGAGGGCTGTGATGGCGGACAAAATGGCATTGTCTTAGTTAAAGATAATCCTACCAAGTATAAATGCACTGCTGATCATTATTGTGCCAAAGACCCGATAAGCGGGAATAATGTTTGTGCTCCTCCAGACTTTTCTTCCAGCCATTGTGATGTTATTGGAGGGACATGGAATGCTGATAAATGCGAAACTTGTGATGACAGTGTCAAGAATCAGGATGAAAGGGGTGTTGACTGCGGTGGAGTTTGTGCTGCTGATGATTGCTGTACCAATGATGTGCAGGATGATGGTGAATTGGGTGTGGATTGCGGAGGTGTTTGTATTGCTTGCCCTTTTTATGGGAAAGGAGTTTGCCCTTCACAGGAGAGAGGTTCTTGTTTTAGTTCTGATCAGTGCCCTGAAGAAGAGCAATGCGCACCAGATTATTTTTGCAGGGAAACTGCTGTTCCTGAAGTTTTTGGCTGTGCTTATGCCGGAGAAGATATGAGTGCTTGTACAGCTGCCGGAAGTGACCGCTGGGATTATGGAGGATGTCTTTTTTCAGGCGATACACTTAGGTCGGGTATTATGGATACATGCAGTTCCCCTGATGGAGGGACAAGATTGGGCTTTGTTTTTGATTGTGTTGATGGCTCTTATTGTGTAGACCCAGATGATGCTGGCCCATTGAGTTTTTATTGCGCACCGCCAGATTTCAGCAGAAATCATTGTGAAGCAACTGGAGTAGGAACTTGGGATTCTGATATGGAAAGATGCTTGGGCTGGTGTGGGAATAATATTTGTGAAGGTGATGAGTGCAATACTTGTGTAGAGGATTGTACATTTGATGATTGCTGTCCTGATGGCACTTGCCAAGAAGCGTATGGAGAAGATTCTTTGACCTGTGCAGGGGATTGTTGCGGCAATGCTATTTGCGAGGAAGGCGATTGTGATAATTGCTATACTGATTGTACTTTTGAAGAATGCTGTCCTGATGGCACTTGCCAGCCTGAAGAAGATTTAGGGACATGCCCTGATGACTGCCCTGCAGAATGCACTATTGATGTGGCTATGTGGACTGATACAAACAATCCAGATGTTACTGAAATAGTTGGGGGATTTCCAATATTTATTTTGATTATTGGGAATAATATATGTTCAGATACAATTGTTACTTTTGAGGTTTGGGAAACTTGTGCTGGTGCCTGCATACCCCCCCATCCAGATATAACTTTTAATTATGATGAAAATAGTGGGGCTTATTTTGCAGTTGATGCAATTGATACAGACTTGTTAACAATAAATGAAGAATATTTTTTTGTTGTCAAGGATACAGCAACTGATGAAGTCCTTATAGATTCTTCAGCTTTAGAAAATGGATATTTAAAAATTTTGGAATCTTGTTGGATTGATGATCCCAATGCTTGTGAAGATTCTACTTTGCCTACTGGAGATCCTGCTTTAAATTGGGATGACCCAAGGGGCTTTCCAGATGCAGACTGTGATGGAATTGCAGATTGTGTAGATGATTGGATTTACAGTGGATATGGTGATGGCAATATGGGATATTTTGATGAGACGCTTGCAGATTGTGCAGAGGCATGGGACTGCAGCAATTCGCCATGGTCGGAATGCCAGATGATTGAAGGCGAATATGTTGCAACCAGGATGGTCAGGGATTGTGAAATGTACGGTCCAAATTACTGTTGTGTTTATGACGGCTCAAACTGCCCTCCGCCGCCATCAAGAAAAGCATGCATTGTTGAAGAAGAGTTTCCTGTATTTACCTGGTTCAACATGCTGCTTGTGGTTATGATGCTTGCCAGCTTTTACTTCTATAAAATCAAGAAAAAGTTTTAGCTTATTGACAGCAAGGCCACTCCAAAAATTATAATTGCCAAACTAATCCATCGCAATCTTGAAATTTTTTCCTTAAATAAATATTTAGAAAATATTGATACAAAAACAAAATTCAGGCTTGCCAATGGATAAGCATAACTTAAGTCAATTGATGAAATTGCAACTATAAAAATAGCCATAGAAATAAGGAACAGAAATGCGCCCAAAATGACATAGGGGTTAAGGTATATGCGAAGCAAATTTTTTAAGAGATTTCTTCTAAGCCTAAATCCTAGCATGCCTTTTTTCAGGCATAGCTGGGCGACAATGCCCATTGAAACCGATACAAAAGCCAAAATTTTATATATTGCCATTTTCAGCTCCCTGCCATTACCATTACTCCGGTAAATATTATTGCTATGCCTGCCCATCTCACAGTAGACATAGTCTCATTGAACAAGATCCATGATGCAATAGGAATCAAGGCATAACCCAATGCCATTAAAGGGTATGCCTTGCTCAAATCAGTTTTTGATATTGCCAAAAGCCAAGCTAAAGAGCTTAGAATGTATAAAGCTGCCCCGCAGAAAATATAAGGGTTTGTGATTATTAGATAAGTTGAATTTTTTAAGTTTGCCATTGATATGGTGCCAATATCATTAGCGCCAACCTTAAGGAATACAGCACCAATAGTAACCAAAATGATCGAAATAAAAATCAATTTTAAAGATTTCATTATTTGATTATCTATTTCTTTTATTTAAAAAGATTAAGGATTTAAAACAAAGAGGCTGTGAAATAAACTTCTACAAATCCTGCAAAAATAATTACTCCTATAGATATTAATAATAATATTAAGGCATCTTTTAAAACTTTGTTGAATTTTTTATCACCAACATTATGCCTAATAATTGCTACAGAGATTAAGCCTCCGCTCAATCCTGCAATAAAATAAGCCAAAATCTCAAAAGCGCCATGAGTCATATAGCGAAAAAGACCCACAGAAACCACTTGAAAATATGTGGCAATTTTGACCATCCCTGCATGCTGGGCATAGGCAGTTATGTTGCTCCTAATATATGTGCCGATAGCTGAAGAAATTACTGATGCATTCCAAGTCAAGATGAATATTGCTCCTGCCCCATAGAAGAATGAAAAGAAGAGGCAGAAAAACATAACTTTAAGATTATTGCTTAAGATGTTCCAGAGAATAGCTGTAGACGTAATAGCATTGCCTGTAACTTTGTTATTGATGATGTTGATTGTTAATAATTGTGTAGAAAATAAATGCTGAACTGTTTCATGCGGCAGGAATATAAACCAAACTGAAAATGCTATTACAAATCCCAGGAAAAGGAACATGAGATATTTAAGTACCTTGCCATGCTGTTTTAAAATAGACAGCTCGTTGTTCATTTTGAGTTCTGTTTCCTCTTCATATTTGATTGTACGATAAATAAGAGGGATGCATGCAAACACTGTTAGGAAAACGACTATCATGCTGGCTTCTTCCCTAAAAATCCAAAGGCTTAGAAATACAGCAATTGATGCGTATAGGGCCCCAAAAAAAAGCATATGGATAGGCTTTCTTTCTGCCCCAAACGGATTTATAAGAGATTCAAGAACCATTTCTATTAAATTAAGCGTGTTTTTAAATTTATAAAGATTTGGTTATTGCTTTTTTAGGCATAGATAATAATTTTGTATATGGAGTCATAGTAAAATTTATATAATCCTTTAGTCTGCCTTTTCTGTAAAGCCCCGTAGTGTAGCGGCCAATCATTTAAGGCCCTGGACCTTAAGACCCAGGTTCGAATCCTGGCGGGGCTATTTATTTTTGAAAAATTAATTTTTACTTAAGCTTAATCTCCTAATACAAACTCTAAAGGTTTTAAGAATATTGTAAGATTGTCATAATTTCTTGCCTATTACCATCTACTTACTCAACTACTGCAGAAAACGGAATATTTATAAATAGCGTATTATTCCTAATCTTACAATAAAGATGAGGCGGTTGAGGCTTCCTTATGCTTTTGATTCAAAATGGCACGAATGTATTCACGGAAAACTGGCAAATCTTGTTCTACCAAGCCTATTAAAAAAACAAAGCCTGTTTGGGTAAGTTATAAGCCGAAAGAAGTAGAGTCGCTTGTTTTAAAGCTTGCCAAGGCTGAGAATACATCTTCTAAAATTGGATTGATATTAAGGGATACTTATGGCATACCTGATGTTAAGGCAGTTACAAAAAAGAAAATTGCCCAAATACTTAAGGAAAAGGGATTATATCCTAAATTGCCTGAAGATTTGACTGCCCTGATAAAAAAATTTATTTACTTGTCCAAGCATAAGGAAAGCAATAATCATGACATGGTGGCTAAAAGGGGATTGCAGCTGACAGAATCAAAAATTAAAAGGCTTGTCAAATATTATAAAGCAAGAAAAGTTTTGCCAAAGAACTGGAGATTTGAAAAAAGCAAGGCAAAGCTATTAGTTGAATAAAAATGGCAAAGAAAAAAACAGTCAAAATACAAAAAAAGAAGAAAGCTTGGTATAATGTGATTGCTCCGCCAGAATTCAAGAATGAAAATCTGGGGATGACTCCAGCTTCTAATCCTGAAACCCTAGCTGGCAGAATCCTTAAAGTTAACATGGTGGTTTTGACAAGGAATATGAAAAAACAAAGCTTTTCTATTTTCTTTAGGATTAAAGATGTTAGGGGATTAGATGCACATACTGAAGTAATCCAATACAGAATGAATAATATTCATGTTAAAAGAATAGTTAAAAAGGGCAAGGATAAAATTGATGCTTCTTTTATTGTTAAAACTAAAGATGATGCCAATGTGAGAATTAAGCCAATTTTATTAACTCGGAATAAAGTGCAGAATTCAGTCTTGACAAGTTTAAGAAAGGCTGCTGAAAAAATGATTGTAATTGAAGCAAAAAAAATGGATTATCCCATGCTTATAAATATGATAATTGATGGGACATTGCAAAAACAGCTAAAAAAGTCACTTAAGAAAATTTATCCTTTGTCAATTGTTGATATTAGAATGTTCAAGAAACTTTAGAAAACTTTTTAAGTAATTTTATTCTTCTTTACTCAATATTGCCTCAGTAGCTTAGTGGTATAGCACCTGACTTGTAATCAGGAGATCGGGGGTTCGAATCCCTCCTGAGGCTTGGGCTCGTGGTCTAGTGGTTATGACGTCGCCTTGACGTGGCGCAGATCCCCGGTTCGAATCCGGGCGGGCCCATTGCAAAAACTTTAAATAACTTTTAATCTTATTTGAATGTATGAAAAAAGTATTGATTATTCTTGTTTTGGTTTTGTGCTTATCCATGCCTTTAGCTTCGGCTAGTTTTGTTTCAGAATTTACTGGCTTGTTTACTGGAAAAATTACCTCCAGAGCGTTTTTGCTTGATTCTTTATTCAGGACGTCCCAGACTACAACCTTTACCTCTACAAAAACTTTGGAACCAAAAGATGATTTGAAAACAGCGGTGCCTCCTGCATCGACTATTGAACAGAAGTCATTATCTTCAGTCCAAAATGTTCAGACTGAGAGCAAGCTTGATTCAAGCAAAGATTTAGCCCTGCTCCCAAATATGCAGATAAAATCAAAAGAGGATAAGGTTGGGAACAAAGTCACTGAAAAAATTATTGATGGGATGACACTTGATGTTGCAGGCAAAAAATATCTTGTTAAAAAAGATTTGCAAAATAACAGGGTTCGGCTAATACTTAAAACTGAAGAAAATATTGGCAATGGAAAAACTTTTTCAGGTTCTGCACAGATTGAAAAAACAAGCATACAATCTTCAACAATCTCTAAATTATTTGGAGGGATATTCAGATGAAAAAACTTTATTTGGTTTTTTTGCTTTTCTGCATTTTGGCCTATCCGGCAGCAGCGCCGTTCGGTGATATTTGGGGCATGTGGGCAGGGCAAACTCCACTAGCAAATATGCAGTCTGCAGGGTTAGATAGCGGGATGCAGCAGGGTATGAAAACGATTCCATTGAGCCAGATGCAAACTTGTGTTGATACGGATGTACTGCCATTTTTTCCGCAAGGCAAAAGGTCCTTTGCAAAAAAAGGGATAGTTGTAGCTGCAAAAATTGATGAAGAAGGTGAGCTAATAGAATATCAATTTGTAGATACTTGCATTGATGATAAAACTTTAGTAGAGTACTATTGTGATATTGATAATTCAGTAAAGCAGAATAAGGTTTATTGTGCTGGAGGCTGTCTTAATGGCAAATGCCCCAATCCCCCTTTCTGCATTGATACTGACAAGAATGATAATCTTTTTGTTAAAGGGAAATTATTTTTGCTGAACATTGTGCATCCAGGGATGGGCGGCTTAAGTGCATCAGATGCAATTGAAAAATTTGAGGATTATTGTTTTGATCCCCGTCTTGTAGCCCAATTCAAGTGCGATGATTCAGCTGAAGGCTTTGCCATGGAAATTGAAAAATGCGTTTGGGGCTGTATGGATGGGGCATGTATAGTGGGTGAGTCGGCTGAAGACACTCCTGCTGTTGCAGATGATATAGTGGAATCACCTGAAACAATGCCTAAATATTCCTTAACTAATGTACAGCAAGGTGAAGATAATGTACAGCAAGGTGAAGAAATAATTCTTATCCCTGGGCAAAAAAAAATTGTTAATGGGGTTGCATTAACCCTTTCATTAGATATGAATTCAATCCAAAAAGAATTTTGAAGAAATAGAAAGTTTTAAATAAATTTTTTTCCTTAATTGCTATATGAAAAGGGGCATGACATTGATTCTTTTTATTTTATTGGGCAGTATGCTTGCAACTGCTTTATGCGAGGATGTAGATGGAGATGGTTATGGGGCATATGGTGAAGATTCTTGTACATATTTAGGTGTTGATTGCGATGATGAAGATTATGAAACTAATCCGGGAGCAGATGAAATAGTTGGAGACCATATAGACAATAATTGCGATGGCATTATTGATGAAATAGTAATTTGCGGTGATGGAATTTGCTATCCTGATGAAGAGACTCCTGAAAATTGCCCTGATGATTGCGGTGATAATTTGCTTGATGATGGGCAAGGTGATGGCGGTGATGAAGAAATAAGCACATGCTATATTTTGTATGCTTCATGGTTTGATAGTGATTATGATGGATTGGAATATGCATATGAAGGTGAATCTGTTAAATTAATGGCAGAGATTGATAATTTTGATGGGGATGTGGCATTGTGCAATGGAACAACCATCAATTTTACTATTGTTGAAATTGATTTTGATGAAGATGAATATGGCGATCCGATTCTTGTTGGCGAGCCAGAACTTGTCCGGACTTTTGAAGTTGAAGTCAGTGAGGGTTTTGCAGAAGTGGAATGGAAAGCATTGTATGAAGCAGATGAAGATGATGATCCAATTACGGGTGCAGATCCAGATTATGTTGTCTTTGCCTCGTTATTAAATGCTGATGGGGAAATATATAATGAGTCTGAGCCTGACAGTTTTTTAATAGTAATGCAGGAAGGGAGCTTGCCAGATGAAGATATTGATACTTCATTGGATACATCTGATGATTCTCCTGAAATTATAAATTATGCAGATGATTATGATTACCCTGAAGCTGAAGGTGGCATATCGGCATCTAAAAAAGAATATCAGCAAGACCATTCAATTGAAAATTTTTGCGGTGATGGCATTTGTGATGATAGTGAGAATCTTGAGTCTTGTCCTGAAGACTGTTTTGAAGAAGAAGGCGGAAGTTTTTTTGCAGTTATTTTCTTTATTATAATTATTTCAGTGGCTCTTGGGGCAGTTGGCTTTTTTGTAATAAAAAAGGAGTTCAAGGCTAAAAAAGATTTGCAGAATCGACAGCCCTTAAACCAAAATTTATCCCAAGCAATTCCTCCTTCTGAAAGCTCTGCGCCACAGCAGGATTTACAGCCTCCTAAATCAATGCAGCAACCCCAGGAGATGCAGCCTTCTACAGCAATGCAACCTACAGATCAGCCTCCAAAATTAGAATCTCCGTTTGCCAATCCACAGCAATTAAAAATGATAATTGGTTATATAAAAGAGGAACAGGCCAAGGGGATTTCTGATGCTTTAATCAAAGAATTGCTAAAGCAAAATGATTATACGGATGCGCAAATAAATTATGCTTTTGCTAATCTTTAGCAGGGAATAATTTTGTTAACAAAACCTTTTTATATGTTGCAATATTATTAGAAATATATGCAAAAAAAGGGGCAAGTAAGTTTTTATGTAGTTACTGGAATAGTAATCATGGCTTTGATAATTCTAACAGTGGCTAATAAGGATAAACTTTTTGGAAGTGAATGGGATGAGCAGCAGCAAAAAGCCATGCTTGTGCCGCAAAGAGTGGAATCTTTGAATAAGTTTGTCTTAAGCTGCATTGAAAAAACTGCAAATGATGGTGCAACAATAATGGGATTGCAGGGTGGGTATATTAATGTTCCAGAAGGGGACTTGCCTTTAACATCCAATAACCCTTTTTCAAATTCACTAAGAATATTTCCTAATCAGGAATATGAAACAGTTTATTGGAATTATAAGTCTGCCAATGGGATTTTTAAGAATCAAATACCTGCAATAGAAAGAATGGAAAATGAGTTGGCAGGTTATATTGATTCAAATTTGGCATCATGCACTTTGAACTTTACTCTATATGAAGAATTCAATGTCTCTTCTGGTCCAATAAAGACTGAAGTGCAAATAAAGAGTGAGAAGGTGCTTGTTACTGTTGACTATCCTATTTATGTCCAGGTTGGCCAGTTTTCTTTTAATTTCCCAGATTTTTATCAGAGCATAAATGTTAATCTTGGAAGATTTTATGAAAAAGCCAAAGAGGTTGCTGAAAAGATGGATGAGGATTATTTTCTAGAAGAAATAACTTTGGATATCCTTAGCTTAAATGAAAATATCCC
>JAYEMU010000110.1:0-1991 GCA_034718475.1 Nanobdellota archaeon | reverse complement strand
GCCAGTAAAGGGGATATTACTCCACCTTGCGGTGTGCCTTGTGTATTACTTTTCCCTCCTGTGTATTTACCGTCTTCTTCAGCTATGGGTACTTTTAACCACAGTTTTATAAGATGGAGTACACGTTAATGCCATTAACTTAAGGCTTTTAAGTCTAAATAACTTATAATCAGTAGGATATATCGATATTTTTTATTATATTTAGGTATTATTAACTAAATATAATAATTATGAAAGAAAAAGATTTTTTCGAAAAAACGATGAAGTTTGGCACAGGATTAGCAGAAAAAACATCATGCCAAACTACTTAAAAACCTATCAAAGTTATTAACAAATAGTCATTTTTATAAAGATTATTGCCTTGACCAAAAGCATTTTACACGAGACAGGAAATTATCCTTCCAAACGATAACATTGCTGATCCTCCAGCTTTTAAAATCATCAGTCAAAACCGAACTAAAATCGTTTTACACAACTATTTTTAAAGTTGACGAGGTTGTCAATTGGGTTTCAGATGCTGCATTTTGTAAAGCAAGACAGAAAATCAAACATCAGCTTTTTATTGACTTGTACAAATTCATTGCTCGCTTCTTTTATGCTCACATTGGAGGAAAGTGTTGGTTTCATTTTCGTTTATTGGCCGTTGATGGTTCAGAACTGAACCTTCCTTCATCAAACGAATTGCTCAAAAAATTTGGTTGTCACCATACCAATTCAATTGGCACAAAAATACCACAGGCAAGAGTCAGTTTTTTATGCGATGTATTAAATTTTATCACCATAGATGCACAGATAGAATCGTTTAAAGTTGGAGAACAGCACATGTTCAAGTCTCACCTTAACTATATTGGCAAAGGTGATCTACTTACCGCTGATGCCAATTACGGGTATTTTACAATACTAAAAGCAATTAAGAAAAGAAAATCAGATTTTTGTATCCGAATGAGTAAGTCCTCTGGTTTTGTGAAAGAATTTTTGGCATCCGGAAAAAAAGATATTGTCTTGGAATGGGTGCCCTCACCTAAAACAACAAGAACTTGCAAAAAACATAAAGTTGATTTGGCACCTTTTAAGGTAAGGTTAGTGCGTATTGATTTATCAGAAAAAGAAACAGAGGTACTTGCATTATCATTACTTGACCAGAATAAATACAGTTACGATTGTATAAAAGAATTATATGATAAAAGATGGGGTGTTGAAGAAGAAATTAAGAAATTTATGCAACGGCTCATGATTGAATTTTTTTCATCAATAAAAGAAAATGGAGTGTTACAGGATTTTTATGCCAATATCTTTATGTTGAATCTTGTTTCTTTCCTGGCAGAACCAGTTAGAGAACAAATACATAAGTCAAGCGAATCTTGTAAGTTCAGACAGCAAATAAATTGGACATCAGCCTTAGGCGATGTAAGGAAAAGATTGGTACTTCTGTTTCTAAGAAGTGTCGACAAAATAGATTCAATAATAAAATCAATGTGGGAATCCTTTAAGATAAATACTGACGCAATAAAACCGGGAAGGAAGTTCCCGCGTGACAAAAGGAAAAAGGGCTCCAGGCGAAAAGCTTTTATCAACTACAAACCTGCATGGTAGAATAAATATACTATCTGGTTTTATTAGATAACGGTTTATTGAAATAGGCTGAATGGGATTGGTATGTCAGAAAATAAAAACCATAACGCATGTTATGTCTTTGACATTAAGGTGATTATATCAGTATCTAGTTAGTATTGGTTGTCTCATGAATAAATATTCTTTCTATTTGAATATCGAACACTGATTAATGATTTTAGAATTATGAAATATCTTGATTATGATTGAATCTCACTTCTAAATTCATTATTCGTTATTCAATATTCATTATTCTCCTTTGTTTAAGTTAATGGCATTAGGGAAAAAGGGGTGTGCGCTGGCCAACTTATCACTCTACAAACCAAATAATAAAAGCAATTGAAAAAGAATTTTTCCTAAAAAAGTAATGTTTACCTTTC
>JAYEMU010000109.1:0-8924 GCA_034718475.1 Nanobdellota archaeon | reverse complement strand
TTTCAATGTAAACATCTTCCTGCTCATCAGTTCCAATATTTTCTACTCTAACTGAAAAGAAAACTGTATCGCCAGGACTTGCTACTTCAGGTGTCATGGTGAACTTATCAACAATAACATCATCTCTATCCCTTTCAATGTCTATTTCAATCCACGCAAAATTGCAATGATCATCTTCATTGTCCTCTTCATATGCCCTTACATAAAGATAGTAAGTGTCATCTTCATCAAAATCGCCAGTTGGGATTGTCAATGTAAGCTTGAATTCCTCATCATCATTGTCGTCTATTTTTTTCTCTTCTGATACTTTTTCTATCTCTTCGTCCTCATCAATATTGTAAAGGATTGCTTCAACAACTACATCAAGATTGTCATCATCGTCATTGTCAACTTGAACTTCAATATCAATTTTTTCGCCAGGCTTGTATTCATCGCCATCATCAGGCTCTTCGATTTCGATGTCAAGGTTTCCTTGTACGCCTTCATCACAGATTTTTGGCATAACTTCAACATCAGTTGAAATTTGTTTTTCAACATCATTAGCAGTGAAAGTTATATCACCTAAATAATGGTCTACATCCAGGTTGTTTTCTGCTTTAACATCTACAGTTAAGTCGCCAGATGCTCCAGGAACCAAAGTTTCAGGGAAGGTGTATGTGAAAATCAGCATCTCATCATCGTCGTCTTCATGCTGGTTATCTGCCCATTTGTTTTCTGAGTCATGATATATTGCTGAAAAAGTTGTCAAATCAGTACTTCCAGTATTGGTAATAGTTACTTTAAAATCTTCAGTAGTTGATGGAGAAAGTACTAAATCTTCATGATTTGTGCTTAAGCTGAAATCGTTTTTTGCCAGAATGGTTAATGTGAATGGTTGTTCTGTTAATGTATTATTTGAATTGCCTTTGTCAGTAACTGTCAAATAACCAGTATAGTCTCCTTCTGGAAGTGATCCAGGAACAACTATATCGAATGTTTGATTTCTACTTGAATTCTTAGGAATATTCAAGAGTTCTACATCTTCTGGTGCAGAAATAGTATGCTCCTCTTCGTCAGAAAGTCCTGTAGCATCAAAAGTTACGTCTACGTTTAATGTTTCATCAACATCATTATTGTATACTGTAACTGTAAATGTTACCTGATTACCAGGCATTTCGCTTTCTGGTTGAATTGTATCAACATCCATATTTCCATCTCCGACTGCTGAAACTGCAAACAGCGAAAGCAACAACACAGCTACAATACTAAACATTAATTTTAATTTCATTTTTTATATTTCCTCCTTAAAATGCATTTTAAGTGTTGTTACTCTGGCGTATTAACTAATAGTTTATAAATCTTGTGGTGAAAACATGAATTTTGCGGAATTAAGTCTTAATATACCTAAATATTAAAGAATTAGCATCAAATCCTTAAACTTATCACTTTAGAGATGTCTTCCTGCATGGAAACGCCGAAAATTGTGTCAGCTTCGCTAATGATTGCATCATTGTGGCTTATAACTATATATTGAGCATGTCTGGCATATTTTGCAATAAGCTTGGATAAGACCTCTGAATTATTTTTGTCTAAAGCAGCGTCAACTTCATCCATGATATAGAAATGCGCAGGCTCAAAATTCTGGATGGCAAATATGAAAGCTAGGGCAGCCATAGTCTTTTCACCGCCGGAAAGGCCCTTAATATCCAAGAATTTATTTCCTACAAGCCTTACTTGGATATCTACGCCTCCTTCAAATGGGTTTTCTGGATTCTCTATTGTAAGAATAGCTTCCCCCTTATTTGATAGTGAAGCAAATATCTGCTTGAAATGCTCATCAATGGCTTTGAAGGTTTTCATGAAGATGCCTTTTTTCTTTGATTCAATTTCATACATCATCTTTAACACATCTTCTTTTTCTAATTTTAGTTTTTCATATTTTTCAGTAAGGCTGACATATTTTTTTTGCACTTTTTCATAAATTTCTAAAGCCCTAAGATTAACATTTCCCATGTTCCGCAAACTTTTTTCATTTGATTTAATTTCAATGTTAAGATCTTCAAGTGATATTCCCCTTCTTAATTGTATATCCTTAAACTCTTCAAATTCTTTATAATATCCCTCCAGTTCGCCATTAATAATGGCAGCCCTTACACTGAAGTCATTCTTTCTTGTTTCAAAGCCGCGAATTCTTTCTTCATTTTTAATAATGGCAGTTTCAATCTTTTGAATAACATTATTTAGCTTATTCCTTTTTGCAAATAAATGCTGGTATTCTGAATAAAATTTTCTTTGCTCCTTTTCTTTTTCCTTAAGGCCGGCTTTTTGTTTTTCAATTAAGGTGGTTGTTTCAATTAGTTCCAAATGAAAATCTTCAAGTTCGCTTTCAAGATTATTGATTATTGATTCTGTTTTATGGATTTCATTATAATGCATTGACTTCTGCTGTTCAATATTGGCGGCTTGAGATTCATTTTTAATTATTGATTCCCTTAAGCTTTGTTTCTTTTCTTCTAATTGTTCAAGTTTAGAATTCAAGGCTGAACTTGTAAGCAGGTTCATCCTTATTTTTATTTCATTTTTTTTGGCCTTAAAACCAGCAATATCAGTTTCTGCCAATTTAATTCCTTTATCAGTTTTTTCTAATTCAGTTTTCAGGGATTTTATTGCAGAAATTAATCCTTGCTGCTCTTTTTTTAATTCGTTCAAATCCCCAGTATTAGGGGTCTTTTCCTCAGAGGATATGATTGCTGCTTCCAAAATTGCTTTTCTTTCTCTTAAATTCATTATGGATTCTTCATTGGCAGTTTTTTTCTCTTCCAGAAGGTTGACTTTTTTTGTTAATATATCCATGTCCTTTTCAAGGTTGTGCAATCCAGATTCAATCTCTTTTTCCTTAAATCCCATCCCTACTTTTTTTCTCCTGTAGCCGCCAATCATTGCCCCGCTTATTTCAAGAAGCTCTCCTTCTAATGTAACCATTCTGGCATTTCCAATCCCAAGCATTCTTGCTGTCGGCAAATCATCGACAACAACTGTTGGCCCGAAAACATATTTAAAAACACTTTTAAACTTGGCTTCACACGAGACAAGGTCAATTGCAAGGCCCTTAGCACCTGGCTTTTTAGAGAAATTTATAGCCTGGTTGTTGATTGTCCTTTCTTTTAGCTTATTTAATGGAAGAAATGTTACAACCCCGCTTCTGCCCTCTTTAAGAATCTTTATGCATTTGGCAGCAGTAGAGTCATTATTGACAACTACACTTTTTATTCTTGATCCTGCTGCAACCTCAAGGGCTAAAGCATATTTAGAATTAACTTTGCCCAGTTCGCTGACAGTCCCGTAAACGCCAGGAATATTCATTGAAGCAATTTTTTTTAAAGCTTGGTCTCCTGCAACAAATTCTTTTATTCCAATATCCCTTGCCCTTAGCCTTGCATGCTCATCCCTGGCATCCATAAGCTTATTTCTTGCTTCAGAAAGCTGGACTGAGAAAACACTGCTTTCATTCAGGGCAGAAGAAAGTGATTTGGTTATTTTCTTAAATTCATTTTTTTTGAATTTTAATTGCTGCAATCTTTCTACATCTTCTTTTCTTAAGGATTGTGTATTGGAAATTTTTTCATTAAGAGATTTAAGCTGAAATCCAATTTTATCATTTCTCCTAATTATTTCCTGCTTTTTTGTTAAGAGCGAATTGAAATCTTTTTGAGTGTTTTCAATCTGATTATCAAACATGGAGATGCTTTTAGTATAATCGCCCATGTCTTTGATGCCATGCTTTTTCTTAAAAGCCTTAATCTTTGAATTTATTTCAGATTCATTTTTTTCTTCATTTTTTTTATTGTTTTTTAGATGTTTTTTCTTTTTCTCTAAATTCTGCAGGGTTTGTTTTATTTCTTTTATAGAGCTGGTCATGCCTTTTTTCCTTTCCTTAATGCGGCGTATTTCGTTTACAACAACATCTTTTCTGGAACTTTTTTTGATAACTTCTGTTTTTAATTCATCTATTTCTTTGCTAAGATTTCGCTGGCGCTTGTCGCCTTTTTCTTCTAATTCAGAATTAATTTTCTTGATTGCATCGCCTGTAGCACCAATCCCTTTTTTTAAAGAATCAATCTTATCCTGAAGCTGCTGAATGTCTTTTTCAATTTGGTCACGCTTTGATTCTATTTCTTTTTTCTTTTCTTCTTTTTTCTTGATTAAAAGGTTTAGCCTTGTGGCTTTATTGCGCTTAATATTTTTTTCAATCTCTTTGAATTTTATTGCCTGATTCCTATCTTTTTTTAAGTCTGAAAGAGTTTTTTCCCTTTCAGTCAGGATTATATCTGCCTCGTTCAGCTTTTCCTGCACATGGCTAAGCTCTTTCATTGCTTGGCCTTTCTTTTCTTCATAAATTGAAATACCTGCAATCTCCTCAATTATTTCTCTTCTTTCCTCATTTTTCATCTGCATGAATCTTACAATGTCTCCCTGTAAAACTATATTATGCCCTTCAGCATTGATTCTTGCAGCTGACAATAAATCAACAATCTGCTGCCTAGTCCTTGTTTCTCCATTTATTTTGTAAATGCTTGTCCCATTTTTTCTTACAATCCTTGTCAGTTTAACTTCTTTGCATTTTATTGGAAATTCATTTTTTGTGTTTGAAAAGAAAATTGAAACTTCTGCTTCTTTGGCTGGCTTGCTTTTCTTGCCACCGTTAAATATTAAGTTTGCAGATTTTTCTGCCCTCATGCCCTTTGCAGAACTTTTTCCCAAGACGAATAAAAGACAATCTAAAATGTTTGATTTCCCTGAGCCGTTAGGCCCTAAAACTACATTAAAATGCTTTCCAAAAGGGATTTCAACTTTTTTAGCAAAGGCTTTAAAGCCTTTGGCCTCTAATTTTAAGATTTCTATGACAAAACACCTCTATTTTATTTATATATTTTAGAAATGGATTTTGTTTATAAAACTTTTTATTTTAAAATTCTTTGAGCGATTTTTGGGACTTTTTTTTAGAAAATCTTTTGTACGAAGACCATGTCCTGCGAAAGATTTCTGGATATTTTTCCCAGTTTAATTTTAAAAATTTTTGGGTTTTAGGATCAGAGGGATAGCCAGAGCCCAAATCCCCATATTTTGCTGCCAGTTCTTTTACTTTTTTATCCCTTACTACTTTAGCTAGAATTGAGGCGGCAGAAACAGAAGGATAGTTTTCATCAGCTTTATGCTCGCAAATAATATTTATTGAGTTATCTTTTAAGTAAATAGATAAGTAATTCTTATAGGCTGCAATATTGGTGCTGGGGCAATCTAAAATTGCTTTATTAGGTTTAAGCTTATTAATGATTATTGCAGATTTTATTGCTTCAAGCCAATTCAAATTTAAATTGTCAGAATTTAATGCTTCATCAATCTCTTTTGGAGGTATGATTAAAATCTCATAATCATCAACTATATCAATTATCTTATCGTACATAAATTCTCTTTTTTTTGGTGCAATCTGCTTAGAATCCCTTACTCCCAATTCCTGCAATTTTTTAATATTGCTTTCTTTTATTCTAATCCCGGCAATTACTAATGGCCCAATAACCGGGCCCCTGCCAGCTTCATCAATCCCTAATACAGTCTCCATTTTATGAGTTACTAATCTTTAATATATTTTAAAAGTATCTTTTTTTCCTCTAAAAAACCAAAAAAATACTATAAAAATAGGCATCAATGCAAAAAATCATAGAAAAATATAAGGAGTGAATTATCCACGACAAAATAAAAGGGATTTCAAGAATCTAAATTAAAGTGGGTTTTTTTAAAAAAAAGCAATAAGTTTTATAAATAGTTCTTTTATTCTTTCTCTTGAATGGTGACTACTAATGATTTACAGGAAGAAATAAAGTATCATTTGGGTCAGTTGACTGAAAAGTCTGAGAATGTGGAATTTTATTCCTTAATATCCAAAGGCCAAATAGAAATATTTGACGAATCTTTCGAAGATGCAAAAACTACTTTTTTATCGGCCAAAAAAATAAAGAATGCACCTATAACTGATTATTTTCTTGCCAAATGCTATTCATTTATAATGCAAGGAAAAAACAAGAAACAGTATAATTATTTTTTGTCAAGGTCCATGGAGCATTTAAATTCATATATAAGTGCAACCAATACTAAAAGCGGGTATGAGCTGTTGATTAATATCCTGCTGGATGTTGATGATGAAATGGTCAATTTTTCACCTTTGGAAAAAGCTATCCATGCATGTGAAAAAGGATTGAATTTTTATCCTAAAGATAATTCTTTGAATAATAGAATGTATCATTTATATACTGTGGCAGGGGATGATGGGGCAGCTTATGATATGATGCTCAAGATTTCAAGATTTGCTGATATAGATTTTATATTAAACCTTTTTGAGGAGAGGCTTACTGAAAAATTTGAGGGGATTGAGCAATCACCTTATGATATTTTAAGGAAAAGAATAAATCGGGGTGAAAAAAATTCTGATAAGATGGCCTACCTTCTTGCAAATGCAATTGATTCGGTTTCCAAATCTTTAGATATTGAATCAGCTAACATCTGCAAGGAGTTATGGGGAATTGCAGCAGGAAGGACTCGGGACATTGAGATTTTGATAGATTCTAAGGATAGAATCAAAGAATCTTTAATTTCTTTAGTTAAAGAGACAAAGGATGTTGAGAAAAAGAAAAAATTTAAATCTGAATTGGATGAGTTCTGCCGTGAAAATTTTATGGATGGAGATGATCCTGAAGAAAATTCTGAAGTGGCGCTAGTAAAAATCCGCAAGTCAGATATCCCTGATGTTGTAAAAAATATTCCAAGTTTAGATCACTTAACAGAATTATTGAATTCTTATGTTGTAGGGCAAGAAAAGGCAAATAGAAAATTAGCATTGATATTCAGGGAGCATCTGAAAAAGGTAAAGGCAAATTCTGAAGGGAAAGATGTTAATCTGCCAAAAATGAATGCTTTGATACATGGCCCGCCGGGCGTAGGAAAAACTTATTCCATTGAAGTTCTGTGTGAAAATTTGAAGATGCCTTATTGGATAGCAAGTTCTGACCATCTTACAGAAGAGGGCTATGTTGGAGACAGCATTGGAAATATTTTTACTAGGCTATGGCATAAAGTGCAGGGAAACAAGAGCCTATTTGAAATAGGGATTGTTTTCTTTGATGAGTTTGACAAGCTTGCTTCAAGAAGTGTAGGGTCATCGTCAAAAGATGTTTCTGGTTCTGGGGCGCAAAAGAATTTATTGACAATTCTGCAAGGAAATGATTTTGCATTTAGTCATGGTAGAAACCGAGAACAAGTGATTGTTAATACCAGAAATATGCTTTATTTGCTTGGAGGGTCTTTTGCTGGTTCTGATATGATGATGGGGGAAGGAAGCTTGATGGATGATTTAGTTTATACTAGAAGCTTTGAAAAGTCAATTGGATTTGGCAAAGGAAAAAATGAAAAGCCCAAAAGAAAAGAGGGGCTTGCAAAATTTGCAAGTAAAATGGATTTTAAAAATTTTGGAATTGTTTCAGAAATTTGCGATAGAGTAAATGTAATCATATATTTTAGGGATTTATTGCAGGAAGATTTTGTTAAAATTTTGCAGAATACGGACAATTCAGCAATTAATCAGGTTAATTCTTCTTTTGCTCTAGATGGAATAAACCTGTTATGGTATGATAATGCAATTGATTTAATTGCTGAGAAAGCTTCGCAGTCCAGAGGGAGTGCGAGGATTTTGAATGATTTGGTTTTTGACGTAGTAAGCCCATTATATTCTTTGGTTGATGAAAATAAAAAAGATTTTAGAATAGATGATGAATTTGTTTTAAATAGATTAAATGAAGAAGAAATAAAAAATAAATATTAATTTTTTGTTTTGTGTTTGTAATTTTTTAGTTAAAATCTGCTCAAAAATTCAATTATAATCACTTAAATAAGATTGAAGAATAACTTACTGTATGTTCATAATCGCCGCTTAAATCCCCTGAGGAATAATAGCTCAAGAGCCTGCCGTGTTTTGCTTTAAGATATTTTAATGCCTCTAAGCCAACAGCTATTGGAAATGCACCGCAGATAGTGGCCTTTGTTCTTTTTGTAAAATTCAGAAAGCCTTTAGAATCCAAATTATTAATGTAGCTTATTGCCTTATTATCCTGGGCAATAATACTTTTTTGGATATTATATTTAAATGGCCTGTAACCATAAGCATGGCCAAAATGAGTAAGGTCAGAACTTATAATTATACAAGCATTGGGATCAATTTTTGCAATTGATTCCCCAAGTTGTTCATAATCCTGTTTAGTGGGGACTACTATTGGAACAATCTTGAGCTCTTTTAATTTATCCCTACAAGCGAATTGCAATAATGGCAACTGCACTTCTATTGAATGTTCCTGTATATTGTCAGTTTTAATGAAATCAATATTTTCAATTAGCTTATCAACAAAACCTTTGTCAGTTTTTATTATGCCTGAAGGTATAACCCAGTCTTCAGCAGTGGTTGTTGTAAATGCATGCCTTCCATTATGATCTGGTGCAAGGATTACAAAACAAGATGGCATTTTTGATTCGGCAATCTCTTTGTAAGCCCATGCTGCCGCCATGCCGCTATAAGCGTAGCCTGCATGCGGGACAAGTGCGCCTTTGATTGTTTTATTCCCTCTAGATGTGGGCAAAGCGCCAGGACCCAATTTATGCTTGAATAATCCTTCTATTTGTTTAGTTAATTTAGCAAAATCCTTTTCATAGAATTCTCCGGCAACAAAAGGTTCAATCATACTGAAGCAAATATTTTCATGATATAAAAAAGTTGCCCTCATCTGTACGTAGAAAGTCAGGCCACAAAAATTATTACGGATAAGGATATTTTGTATTCAAGACTGCCTATTAGCAATACAGATTAGGTGTTCCATGCAATAATTAAAAAGTAGACTTTCTAC
>JAYEMU010000108.1:0-8997 GCA_034718475.1 Nanobdellota archaeon | reverse complement strand
AGAATCTGCGGGGGACAGGGTTCGAACCTGCGTAAGCACTAAGCTACTGGGTCCTAAGCCCAGCCCGTTTGACCACTCCGGCACCCCCGCATAATTTGAAACCTTATTTTTGAAATATAGCAAAAGATTAATGGTTTTTCTTATTCCAATTAAATTTTCTTAATTTAGAGCTTTTACCATAACCGCAGGAACTACAAACCCCTTTGGATTTATGATAAGAAGTTTTACCACATCTCCGGCATCGAATATGATCCCTTTTACCGGATTTTTTTCCTTTAGCTGCCTTGCTTGTCATTTTTATGTTTTAATTATGCAGGTGAAAGTAAGACTATTGTATCCCCTCTTATAAAAATGGTTCCTAATTTCCTTTTGATTTCACCATTTTCACGCTCTTCAGCATCATCCAAGACTGTATTAATATGTATATCAAAAGCCTTTAAAGTGCCCATAAATTGTGTCTTGTTTTTTAGTTCAACTATTACCCTTTTTCCTCTTGCATTGTTTAAAGTATCTAATGGTCTATATTCTGACATTGTTATTTCCTCCAAATATACTAATTTTTAAGAAAAAGGAAGTCTATATTTAAAGTTTTCTATTTTTTATTTTTTTTTAAAAACACAACATTTTTAAATACATTTGATTTTCTGTTGCTTTGGAATGGCATTAACTAGTAAAAGATCAAAGCGAAAGGTATCTGGTGGAAGATATATAGGATATAGAAAAAAAAGAATTTACGAAAAAAGAAGATTGCCTGTATTAACCAAATTAGGGAATAAGATAAAAAAATTAAAAAAAACTATGGGCAATAAAAGGAAAGAAGTTCTTTTTGGAGCAAATGAAGCCAATGTTTTTATTCCGCAAACAAAAAAGCATAAAGTTGTCAAAATTAAATCTGTTCTTGAAAATAAGGCAAACAGGCATTTTGTAAGAAGAAATATTATTACCAAAGGCACGATTGTTGATACTGAGCTGGGCCAGGCCAAAATTACATCCAGGCCAGGACAAAATGGCGCTATTGATGCTGTGCTTCTCAAGAAGAAATAGAAAGGTTTATAAATGATTTCTTATTTTCTTTTATAAAGATTGTTGTAATATAATATCTAATTGATGGAGGGATTCAATATGAATAAACAAGTCAAAAAATGCCCGGAATGCGGCAGTACAAATTTAATCTATAATAAAGATAAAGGAGAAGTTATTTGCAAGAATTGCGGTTTAGTTATTGAAGATAAAATGATTGATTTTAGCCAGGAATGGCGTGAGTTTGACCATGACCAAGCAGCCAAAAGAAGAAGGACTGGCGCCCCTATGACTTATACAAAATATGATAGGGGCCTGGGAACTGATGTTGGACAAAAAGGGGACATCTATAAATTAAGTGCAAAAGGAAAAAATAAATTTTTCAGGTTGAGGAAATGGCAATATAGGATATCTACTGCAATTGAAAGAAATCTTAAATTAGCCTTGGCAGAATTAAAAAGAGTGGCTTCATATCTTAAATTGCCGAAGGCTGTTGAAGAAGAAGCTGCAAGAATATATACAAGAGCTGTACAAAGGGGATTGGTAAGGGGAAGAAGCATGGAAAGCGTTGTTGCAGGATCTTTGTATGCTGCATGCAGAAGGCATGAAGTGCCAAGGACTCTTGATGAGCTTTCTGAATCTTCAGGAATTGATAAAAAAGAAATTGGAAGAACTTATAGGTTTGTTACAAGGGAATTACATATAAGGATTATGCCTTCAAATCCAGTGGATTATATTCCCAGGTTTTCTTCTGCATTAAAGTTAAGCGCAGAAACACAATCCAAGGCCGTTGAAATTTTAGAGATGGCCCAGAATGCAGAATTGACTTCTGGAAGGGGTCCAACAGGAATAGCTGCTGCATCTTTATATGTTGCTGCATTAATCAATACTGAAAAAAGAACCCAGAGGGAAGTAGCAGATGTTGCAGGGGTTACTGAGGTAACAATAAGAAATCGCTATAAAGAACTCCTTAAAAAGTTAGGATTGGAAGAAACAGTAAAGAAAGCAAAAAAACAAATAGAAGAGTAAAACTTAAATATTCTCTTTTCTTTATTTTCTTTATGCAAAAAAGGGGCCAGTTGACATTATTTATAATTTTAGGAATAATTATTATTGCTGGCGTAATACTGATATTTTTTTTGAAGAGCGATATGCTCAAAAAAAGCACTGAAAGGGAAATTACTTCTGCAATGTCTTTGTCTGAAAGTGTCAGTGCTGTAGAAAATATAGTGCAGGGATGCTTGGATGAGGCACTAACGAAAAGTTTTTTCAAGTGCGGCGTTGCAAATGCTGAAAATTATCAGAATTGCTTAAAGCAGAATATCAAGAGCAATCTTTATGAGTGCATGGATTTTGAAGATGTCTCTGCGGAAGTTTATGCCGGCGAGCTTGAAAATTTGAAAGTTAGCTTTGGCGCAGGTGGCAAAAAAATAGTTGCTGATGCAGAAATAAATATTCTAATCAAAGTTGGAAAAGATTCAGAAAGGGTTAAACATTTTTATTCTGAATTTATGAGGGTGTATTGAAATGGTGATTAAAAAGATAAAATGGCTTATTCTTATCATAATAGTTTTATCCTGCATAGTTTATGCCCAGGAAGATGCAATGGAGTATAAGCCTTGTTCTGAATTTGAAGAAGATTTCTGCTTGGCTGTAATTTGTGAGTCTGAATTATCTGCATTAAGGCCTGAAGCTGATGAGAATTGGGCCAAGGGCTTGTGTATTTTTGTTGCTGGTGAGACCGTTCCTGTAAGATATTCCAAGTCCAAACTGCAGGAATTAGATGAATTGGTTCTTCCTAAAAGAACTGGTTCTGATCTTATGCCTATTTCTAAAGAAGATGTTTCCTGTTCTAATCCGCTTTCCTTAAAATTGGCATGGTTTAATTATTTAGAGGATGATTGGGAAATTATTGAACAAAGTGAAACCCAATTTTTTAATGATGAAGAATCTGTTGTGGTTGTATTAAATAGTGAAGGGATTGATTGGCTTGTTGATAAAGGGTTTGATTATTATTATTTGGCAATTATTGAAGAACGGAGGCCTTATGCTTTAACTGATGTTTGCGCCAAGATAAACTGCCCAAGGGGCATGCTCACTTATACTGTGGATGATTATAATGAGCCTTATGATTCAAAACTTTTGTCAGGGAATTTGGAATTTAGGGCTTGTCCGCTGCCTGGGAAATGCAATCCTGCCTCTGATGGCGTGTGCGACAGGAGCTGTCCGCAGGATATGGACCCTGACTGTGATATGGCATGCACAAATAAAGAAGGCGACTGCTGTGATTACAGTGAAGATCTTGTTTGCGATATGGATTGCCCTGAATTGGATCCTGATTGCGCCTGTACCATCGAGGCTGACGGATGCTGTTCAGGTTTGAGGAGAAGCTATTTGAGTGAGGAGCTGTATTCTGACCCTTCACTTGTGCATAATTGTGAAAGTGCCGAAGACTGCAAGCCTTTGTTTGAATGCAGGGGCAAAAAGTGCTTGCCTCCTGAAGGAAAAGATATAATCTATTCGTTTGATGCCTGCAAAAAAATTACTGGGCAGAATGCAGGCTCTTGTATTGTTGATGCAGGCATGTTTGGTGATCCTGATTGTGCTGCTGAGGTGTATTTTAGGCCATCATTGCAATGGGGCGATAAGGAAATAGCTGGCATAAGGTCTTCCAGTGCAATTGTGCCAGAAGGTGATGAAGATTCGTCTTCAATTGATATAGTTTATCCGGGAGTTTTTAGCTATGATAAGGGCTTTGGTTCATGTGATTATAGGATAGATGGATTCTGCGACCCTGATTGCCCTTCATATAAAATCAATGGAAAAAAATTTGATGCTATGAATAACCAATGGGAAAATGCTATTGTTACAAGGTATGTTGATCCAGATTGCTGCCAGAATATAAAATATATTTTAAATGATGACGGCGAGCAAGTTAAAGTTGAAGGGCTGGCTGCTGCTGAAAATATTTTAGACGGCTGCTGCAAAGCAACTTGTGATGGTGAATGTGATCCTGATTGCTTGTTCGGTATGGATCCTGACTGCAATGAAGGATTAAAGAGTCCTGATGAATGGTTTGAAGAGGTGAATGAAGCTACTGAAACTAAATTTGAGACTAGTGACTTTTATTCTGGTGAATCTGATTCTAAATGCTTTGGCTGTGGCAATGGAAGATGCGAATTTAATGTTTGGGGCGGTGGCAGGTTAGAAAAGCCTTTATTTAAAAATGTTTGGCAGACAGTTCCTTCATTTTATAATATTATTAACCACAATTGGAATTATGCTGATAAGGGTTTGGAGATAAGTGAAAACGAAGGGCTTCCTGATTTGGTTACAGCAAATCCTTTTCATGTTTGGAGGGAAACGCATATGGATGCGTATATGCGTAGTTTTTGTGGGAAGGAATGGAAATATTCACATAGAATTGCAGGAGATTGCTATAGGATAAGTTATTTTGATTTAGATAAAAATGAATGGGCAAGGAATAGAAAGAAAGGGGGCTTTGAGCCCAATATTCTTGGCCAGTATTCTCAAGAGGAAGAGGGTTTTAATCTACCAGATTTATCCCCTCTCCAAAATAAATTTGATGAAAATCTTGTTGATGAGACATGGTTTGAGGAGCATACATATATTGAGTTTAAACCTTGGGCAACTTTTTATCCTTTTGATGAAACACCTGAAAATTGCCCAGAAGATTGTTCCATAGAAAAAACATGTCCTGATGAAGTTTGTCAACCTTGGGAATTCTTGGATGAATCATGCAATGAAGATTGTGCAGAATATTATGATGAGACACAAAATTATAGAAAAGGACAGTTTAAATGGCCGCTTGTGTTTTGGATAAACCAAGAACTTTTTCCAGAGAAAGAAGGATATTGCATTTCTAGAAAAACATATGCTACTCCTGAATATGATATTAGCAAGAATTCTCCTTCTAAAATATATAAAAATTTGATTAATTCCTATACAGGCTCAAGAGCACTTTGCGCATTTTCACATCCGGGAGAGCAAGGCAATTGCCCAGCTGGTTCAGTATGTGGCTATAACTGCGAATGCATCTCTCTTGATGATACTAAGAATATTCTTGCCCTTATAGAAGGAGTAAAAACTGATTTGGATTGGAATTATTTGAAAGGCGAAGATTTTTATAATAATTTAAACTTGAATGTGGATAAGGATTTAGATACATTTAGGGAATGTACAGAAGATGAAGATCCAATTGTAGATATGTGCGATTGCGATGATTCCAATACAAGAAAGAATCCTGATGCTGTTGACATCTGCGATGGCATAGACAATGACTGCAATGGAATTGTTGATGACCTTAATGGAAATGGGATTGACAGGTCTGCTTGTGATGAGGATTTGTGGGTCTGCAGGAATACAGAGTTTAATTCAAGCTTGGTTGAAGGTGAGTTTGTTGGATGCTTTGAGTTTTGCCGTAGGACAAAAGGCTCAGACTATGGCGTTCAAGGGGAAGTTTTTTCTTGCAGCTATGATGTGACTGAAGATGTTGGATCGTATGCATTTTATGTGTTCTTATGCGACCCTGACAAGCCTGAAGAAAAATGCGATGTCCCTTATTTTACTAGCACGTTTACTGTTTGTGAAGAGACTGAGGCTGGGCTGTGCCTGGATGGGATAGACAATGATTGTGATGGCAAAATTGATTTTCAAGATGAAGATTGTTTTACATGCAATCCTGATGGTGCAGAAAGGTGTGACCTGTTAAATAAGAAATGGTGCAAAGAAGGGGCTGGTGAAAATAATGTTCCTGCCTGGGTTGAAGATGGATATTGCGGTTCGGATGCCTGCGGCTCTTTTGATTCAAGTTGCATGAGTGAAGCTGAAACCTGTGCTGAAGGCGAACTCTCATGCGGCAAGGGATGCTTCCCGGGTTCTTGTGATATTTATGCAGACAAGCTTTGCAATGAAAATGGTGTTTGGTCTGAAGCAGGGTATGAAGAGCACTGTGCTGTTTATGATTTTGATATAGAAGGAGATTGCGAGGATGATTCTTGTGATTATGTTAATGAATTTACATGCAAGGCAAATTCATGGGTTTTAGGGGACCCACAGCACTGCGCATTGTCCCAAGCCTGTGGCCAAAAATATGATTCGGATTGCGGAGGCCAATGCGAGCCTGGTGCTTGTGATACTGAAAAGGATAAGTTCTGCAAAAGTGATAGCTCTTGGGATTCAACTGATTATTGCTTGCATTGCGGTTATACAGATGCAAGTTGCGGGGTGCAGGCCTGCGAGGAAGGGATATGCGATTATAGTGCAATGAAAGTCTGTGAAGGAGGGGTTTGGGTTGAGAAAGGCTTGGGCGAGTATTGCGCATTCTGGGAAAGTTCAGACAAATGCTCAATAGATCCCTTGCATTATTGCACCCAGGAAGAATGCGTGCCAACTGTTCCTGAAGGTGAAGAAGAAGATGAAAATATGTGTGACGGTTTGGATAATGATTGTGATGGCACTATAGATGAAAAATGCGAGTGCATGCATGGGGTAGAAATTGATTGCGGTTTTGATGTTGGATTGTGTGAGAAAGGTGTTCAAAAATGCGAGCATGGGTTTTGGGGAGAATGTTTAGGTGGTGTTGAACCCTTAATGGAAACGTGCAATGGCTTTGATGATGATTGTGATGATAGCATAGATGAAGGCTGTGATTGTGTTGCAGGTGAAGTAAGGTCATGCGGCAGGAATGATGGCTCTTGTTCGAAAGGATTGCAGCGTTGTGATGAATCAGGGAAGTGGAGCACATGCTATGGCACGACCTATGTGACTTCAGACCAAGCAGAGATATGCGATGGGATAGATAATGATTGCGATACCCTTGTGGATGAAGGCTGCATATGCACACCTGGTGAAACACAGCCTTGTGGCTCTAATGAGGGGAGGTGCGAAAAAGGCGTCCAAACTTGTTCAAATAATGGGTGGGGTGTTTGCACTGGGGGCAAAAATCCCTTGCCAGAGATTTGTGATGACAGCTTGGACAATGATTGTGATGGCAAAATAGACAAGGCTGATGATGATTGTATTGATGGAATAAATGATATAAGCGATTCATGCTTTGATCATATTAAAAATCAAGGTGAAGATGAGATTGATTGCGGCGGTCCTTGTTCGCCTTGTGAAGATGTAACCTGCAATGATAGGAAGATGAATGGCGATGAAGAGTTTATTGATTGCGGCGGCTCAGTCTGCAGCCCATGCAAAAAAGCCTCTGAAGAAAAGGCTGATGCAAAAGATGCAACAACGCAAGTTCAATTGACAGCTGTATGCGGTGATGGGTATTGTGAAGGTGATGAGGATGAATATTCGTGCCCTGATGACTGTAGTGATGAAAAAGAAGGGCTGCCTATTTTTAATCTAGTGTTGGCTTTTATTTTCTTATTGGTTTTAGGCGGTGCAGGTTTTGCTGTATTTAATAATATTAAAAATGGGAGAAAGCCTTTGGATGTTTCCTGGATAATCGGGAATCTTGGCAAGAAGAAGATTGAACCTGCCCAAAAGCAGGTAAAAGGGATGTTGCCTCCATCTCAAATTTCCAGTTCTGAAAAGTCATATGCCTTCAAGAAAAAGGATATTAAAAGCAGAGAAGAAAAAGCTTTGGAAGAATCATTAAGAAAAAGCAAAAAGATGTTTAAGTAATTCTTTATGAGGGATGCTGCTTCTTATTCCTGTATCACTAAAATGCGTTCTGGATGCCTGATAACTTTTAGCTTTTATTTTTTTGATTAGATTCTCAATTTTGCCTGAAGGATTCTTTTTGTATTTTTTGTAAAATGAGTTTAATTCGTAGTAGCCTATTGTTTGGATATTGCTTTCTTCCCTCAAATGCCTAATCAATGTGAACCCCTTTGTTAAGTTTTCATCCCAAAGCCTGCCAAGCCAAATTGGTCCAGAAACTTTCATTTCATGCCTGCAGCATATTTTTGGGAGATTGAACCTGCTAGTTTCGTACTTAAGGCATTTTGGGCAGTAGTGCAGATATCCGCTTTTTTTAAGAATGCTGTCTGTCTCTTTTTTGGAAGTATTATTTTTTAGGTAAACTCTCAAATAATGATTTGATGAATGGCAGAAAATTGGCATTAATGCCTTATTATATTTTGCTGCAACTGTTTGCAGATGGTGTATAAGGATTCTTATCGCATTCTCTTTTTTGAACATGCAATTCAATGGAATGGCATTATATTTTCTTCTGCAGGATTTTATGTATTTCCCATAGAGGCTGCCCAAGTCTGTTGCAGTAACTGCAAGGATGCCATTATCGCTCAATGCAGAAACTGCTGGGCTGATATATTTTATAGGGGAGCCAAATGGGTCAATGTCAATATAGTCAAACTTTTCTTTTTTTAGCAGGAGAATATTCATGTCTTCATTTGCAATTTTTAGTTTTATGCTGTTAAGTCCTATATTTTTTTCTATTAAATTTGCAGCATTTGAGTTTATGTCATTAGCTGTTATTGATGATTGAGGCAGTTCCTTGAAAATGCGCATTGCCCTTATTCCTGTTCCAGCCATAGCATCCAGGATGTTTTTTGGCTTGAACTTCTTTATTATAAAAATGCAGATATCCCTTCCAAGTTCCATTTGGGGATTGTAAAATACTGGAAGCTTTTTGCTGATTTTGGATTCTTTTGGGATATAAAACCTGATTCCTTTTTCTTTTATTAGCTTGTACATAGTATTAAGTTATTTAGATTTCTTTTTATGATTGTTGGAAGAAAACTCCTGCAGACTTTACAGTCTGTAGATGAATTCCAACTCCATTTCTTATATAAAAATCATTAAGATTTAGCTTAATGATGTAAGATTTTCAATGCAGCATTTTTTGTCCTGTAGCCTATTTGTATTTTTCTGCAATTTTTAGAAAATTAAAGATCTTTGTTGTAAATTTTTTCTTATCTTCTTCAATTTTACTCTAGTTTTTCTGCAAATGCTGTAAGATTTTCGAAGTTGAATTTTAAT
>JAYEMU010000107.1:0-2086 GCA_034718475.1 Nanobdellota archaeon | reverse complement strand
GGATATCTTAAACGGGCTTTTGGATGAAACCTAAAAAAGATAAAATCGCTTCTTCCTTTGAGAAGTTGCAAAGCTTTACTTGGAGTCATTGTCAAGGGAAGTTTAACCATTGTGTGCAAGTGGTCAGGCATTACGCTTATTTCCATTATTTTGATGCCATGCTCATGTGCCGCTTTCAGGATACAAGCTTCCATCAAGTTTTTATACTTGAACTTCCTAAACATTTTGTATCGGTATTTTGGGCACCATTCCATATGCCAAATACTATCACCAACCGAGTGGTTGTTTCGTGTATACTCAAAATTCGTTTGCGTTTCCATTTTTGCCTCCTGCGCAACTTGGAAACACAGCACACGCTAATAGGGTTGTTTTTGGTGTGTGCGCCGATTACGTTGCGCACTTACCTTTAACATTTAAAACTTGAAAAATGATATTAAAGAATAAGAAAGGGGGTTGGAATTCCTCTACAGACTAAAAGTCTGCATGAGTTTCCTTCCAACGATAATGATGAAAAAAGTGGTAATAATTGGTGCTGGACCTGCAGGCTTGTTTGCAGCTTATGAATTGTCAAAATTGCAGAAATATGATATTTCTATTATTGACAAAGGCAAGGATATAGACACTAGAAGGCGTGATGAACTTAATTGCGGGGTAGGTGGCGCAGGATTATATTCTGACGGAAAACTTATTTATCATACTAGAGTTGGAACTTTTTTATGGCAGATAGTTGATCTTGACACAGTAATTAACTTAAACAATTATGTTAAATCAGAATTAAGGGATAATTATGGCATAAAGTTAAGGATAAGAAATGAGGAAGAGCAAATGCAGCTTGAGAATTTTAGGATTAGGGCAATTGAGTCAGGTCTTGATTTTGTCATAACCTCTGAAGCTCATATAGGCACGAATAGACTGATTGATTTCATGAAAAAATTTAAGAGTGATTTGATAAGTAAAGGCGTTTCTTTTTTCACAGAAGAGGAAGTTAAAAAAGTAAATAATAGTTATTTAAGGACATCAAAAGGCAGGCACAAGTTTGATTATCTTGTATTGGCTCCGGGAAGGGATCCTGGCTCAGAATGGCTTGAAACTATTGTTCAAAGAGATTTCAAGTTTAAGTTTGGTGATGATTATATTTATAATGCCACGGATGTTGGTGTGAGGGTTGAAGTTAAGAGGGAAATTACTGATAAAATAACACATCTTCAAAGAGATATGAAATTTTATGTTCGTGAAGCTGGAAAATATAGGCGGCACGTAAGGACATTTTGCACATGCCCAGGCGGAAAGGTTGTAATGGAAAGACATGGAGGAAAGGGCTATAATCTTGTCAATGGCCATTCTGAAGAAGGGGATCCTTACCAAAATACAAATTTTGCTTTTCTTGTAACCATTCCTTTCACAAAGCCGCAGGTCAATGGTAATGAGTTTGCAAGAATCTTGGCAAGGCAGGCATATCATTTAAGTTCAGGAAAAGTTTTATTGCAAAGATTTGGCGATCTTTTACATTGGAGAAGGAGCAAACAGGAGAAGATAACTGAATGGGGGACACAGCCTTCACTCAAGGAAGCAGTTGCAGGAAGCATATCTTTAAATTATCCTCACGAATACCTCGAAACTATAATTGATGGGCTTCATAAGCTTAATTATGTCTTGCCGGGAATTGCAAGTAATGATACATTGCTTTATTCTCCCGAAATAAAACAGCATGGGCTTAGAATATTGACTGACCATTGCCTCCAAACCCATATTCCAAATATTTATGTTGCAGGCGATGGACCTGGCCTGACAAGAGGCATAGTTGCTGCAGCTGCCACTGGCATTCTTGCAGCAAGGGGAATTATGAGAAAGAATAGTTGAATAAGCAACCTTTTTGGAAAATCAATTGCCCAGTGAATATGATTTATGGTTTGTAACCCAAGTTTGACAGTTTCCTAATTATTTAACGCAGAAATTCTATTTGACAGTTTGAGTTTTTGGGGCTATATTTCCCTTTTTTCTTAGGTAATTGCTCCCTTTTTTAGACAAATCAACTCATTTATCCAGTCAAAATTGGAATAAATCCTTCTCTTGCAGGCATTTTTCA
>JAYEMU010000106.1:0-9314 GCA_034718475.1 Nanobdellota archaeon | reverse complement strand
CATTTGCAGAAAAACTAGAGTAAAATTGAAGAAGATAAGAAAAAATTTACAACAAAAACCTTTAATTTTCTGAAAATAGCAGAAAAATACAAATAGGCCACACGACAAAAAATGCCGTATTGAAAATTTTATTAAGCTAAATCTTAATGATTTTTATATAAGAATGGAGTTGGAATTCATCTACAAACTGTAAAGTCTGCAAGAGTTTTCTTCCAACATCCATAAAAACGTTTATATATTTGGAATGCAAAGATAATATTATGGATAAATTGCCTGATTACTCGGACAAGCTTGAACTGGCTGTAAAAAAGCTTAAAAAAATAACAAAACACAAATATGCCCGGCTCACAGACCGGGGCAATTCAGCAATATTTGTCGCAATGGCAATCGCCAAAAAAATTAATCCTAGATCTCATTTCTTAATCCCTGATCAAGGAGGATGGTTTTCATTTAAAAGATATCCGACATTCTTTAATTTTAATACAAAAGAGATTAATACCGATTATGGCATAATTGACCTTGATGACCTCAAAGGAAAGATTGAAAATTCTTCAGCCTTAATATTTACCTCATTTGCAGGCTATTTTGCAGAGCAGCCAGTAAAAAAAATTTCAAAAATCTGCAAAAAAAATGATTGTTTGGTGATTGAAGATGCTTCTGGTGCAATAGGCGATTCCCATCTATGCAAGGGAAAATATTCTGACATTATAATAGGGAGCTTTGGCAAATGGAAACCTATAAATTATGGTTATGGCGGCTTCATCTCTGTTCAAAAGCCAGAATACTTTGATAGTGTGAAAAAAGCATTTTCAACAATTAAAGTTCACCCTATATTTTACAAGGATATTCTGCCATACCTTAATAATAAAAGATTAAAAAAAATTATGGCTTTGGCAGAAAAGGTTAAAAAAGAATTGAAGGGATATGAAATCCTGCATAAGGATAAAAGGGGATTGAATGTTGTTGTAAAATTCAATCCTGAGATAATTGAATATTGCCAAAAAAAGAATTATCCTTATGTTCTATGCCCAAATTATATAAGGGTTAATGAAAAAGCCATTTCCATTGAGCTTAAGAGGCTGGAATTGTGAGAAAAAAAAGCAGATTAATAAAATTTACAAAAAAATTCTTTAGCCTCCTTATTGGAATTGTAATTGCCCTTGTAAAATCCTTGACTATTGATTTATTTAGGAATGCCAAATTATATTTCAAATTGTCTACTGATAAAGAAGAAAAGGAAAAAATTAAAAAGCACCTTGACATTGCTAAAAGGCAGGAAGTCATTGAAGAAAGATTGGAGCGTATTGAAAGGCTGGTATATGCCGTTTACAACGACCCCTCTTACGGCAAAAGGAATGAAGGGGAATATGACTTAAAGCATTTGAAAGAGGAAATAAAAAAATGAACACAATTAAAAAAATATTTGAAGGCAAAGTTGATGATATTGTCCATAAAAAATTTATTCGTTTTGGCAAGGGCGCATATTCAAGGTTTTTAATGAGTATTAAGATAAGCAAAAAAAGTTTTAAGATTAAATCAAGCTGGGACTGGTCAAATGACTTATTTGAAATTATTGCTAATAACGTAAATGGAGAGGTCGAGCTTTCAGGCAAGATAATAGCAAGCAGGGATTTTGAATCAGAACTGCCAATAGAACCTCAAGATTTTTCTAAGCGCGGCAAAAAATATACAGCAGAATTCAATACAACAGCTTCACCGGATATATTAAAAAAATTATATGAAATTTTTGCAAAAGACTACATCCTTTTAAATGTTAATTCTTCTGAATTTAAATTAAAATGCGGTAAAAGCCCGCCAAAGCCTGGCAATAAATTAAAGCCAAATTTTTGTCAAGCCACATTTCCATTAAAACTTTTAGATGAATTTGCATGGGATTGCAATAATTTTAAGGGCTTGGAGATTGAGCATATATTTAATATTGAATCTGTAGAAATTCCAGATGAAATCAAGGACGAGCCTATAAAAGCCAGGCTTGAAGGCAAAAGGATTGGAAAATTATTGAGGCTTTTGAAATTTGAAGATACGAAAGAGAAAAAAGAAATAGATTTTAGGATTTGATTGAATGCGCAAGACGGGAATCGAACCCGCTTCTCAACCTTGGGAAGGTTGAATCCTACCACTGGACACGACAAATACGCGTAGCGTTTAAATATTAGTTGAATTTTAGCCTATATAGAAGGTAGAACAAATGGAAAAAGAAAACAAACTGGTGCTATTTCAAGACAAAAAGATAAGACGAATATGGCATAATAATGAGTGGTGGTTCTCTGTAATTGATGTGGTTGGAGCTTTAACTGGTACAGGTAGAGTCAGAAAATATTGGTCTGACTTAAAAACTAAACTTCAAGATGATGAAGGTTTTGAAGTGTCCGAAAAAATCGGACAGTTGAAATTAATTGCCGAAGATGGAAAATTAAGGCTTACAGACTGTGCTAATACTAAAAATATATTTAGGGTCATACAATCCATCCCCTCGCCTAAAGCAGAGCCTTTTCAACCAAGGCTCAAAAATTCTTAGAATGATTTCTTTCGATAAGGTGAGCAAGTTCATGGATGCACACATATTCCAATACATCATCTGGGGCAAACAGTAGCCTTGTGGAGATATTTATGTTGCCCTTACTGGAACAGCTGCCCCAATTTGACTTATTATGCTTAAAAAATATTCTATTGATCTCCTGATTGAAATGCTTTGCATTAAGCTCATGAATCTTTTCTTGGAGAAAAGTCAGTCGTTTCCTAGCAATACATCGGCTCAATAAAGTAGAAACGTATTTGTTTCGTACATCCTTTGGTAAATTGGAAGATATCCAGAGATAAATAGTACTACCATCTAGTCTAGCAGAGCCCCCTTGTTTTTCACCTAAGATGATTCTTAGCAAATACTCTTCATTACCAACCTTAAGAATGTCACCATCATTATATTCTTTCTGACTTTCAATGAACTTTTCAGGGCTTTCTTCTAACTTCTTCCTCGCCCACTGTTTCATCTTCATCAATTCTCTAGAATTTTTCTTTCCTGTCTAGAAGTCGAGGGATTCTAATATTAACAGACCTCTTGCCAATGGAAGCCCTACAGTCTTTCCTATTTTCATAGTATACCTTTACAGGATATTGCATTCCATTTATGTCTAATGTTTCGACCGCCATTTTCTCACTTCAAAAACCATTTCCATAAAGGAATATATTTTACCTTTTTGCCTTTTAACTTTTCCTCTCCACCTTTATCCTCTGTTATCACAAGCAAATTATTGCATTTCAATTCATCGCTTGCTTTGGCCAAAGCCTTCAGTTCCCTTTTCTTTGTATCATAATCGCTTATGTCATAACATACCTGGATTAGCTGTTTGACTTTCGTTCCTTGTTTTACAATAAAATCAACTTCCTCCTTGGCTTGCGACCTCCAATAATATAATTCAGAAAGGTTAGATGCCTGCCTTCTCTTTAGTTCAAGAAATACAAGATTCTCATAAAGCCTACCCAAATTTGTTGAAAACTTCGTTGAGATAAAACTAAGGAATGCATTATCTATAAAATAAATCTTTCTTGGGTACTGTAGCTGATCCTTAACCCTACGGGAAAATATTGGCAAGCTATACATAAAATAGGAATTCTCAATATATTGCAGATAATTCTGTATAGTTCCTTTTCCCACTTCAAAATTAAGGCTCTTTAGTGTGTCATACATCTTGCTTATCGAATACAAAGTAGAATTGAGCAGTAATCTCAAAAGGGCTTTCAGGCTCTCTTCGTTCCTTATGTCAAATCTTTCAATGATATCTTTTCTTACTACAGTATTATAATAGCTGTGTATGATTTCAAGCTTCTTGCTCTCATCTGCAAGGACGATTTCCGGCATACCGCCGAATTTAATATATTCATTCAGAGCCCGAAACATTTTAGCTTTTTCATTTTCAGAATAATCAATATCTTTTAGATTAAGATTGATATTCTTGAATCTGAGAAATTCTTTAAAACCCAATGGCATAACTTTTATTTCAAGAAATCTGCCTCTCAGTTCAGTAGGTATTTCTTCTCCAGACATCTTGGAAGAAGAACCAGTGACAAAAATCCTTATATTTTCAGTATCATATATCCTTCTGAGCCACTTGCTCCAATTAGGCATTGTGTGAAGCTCGTCCAGGAAAAGCAATTGTGGTTTTTTGGATGTTTGCTTAATTGTTGGAAAGAGGTTTGTCAGAAACTCTGTTTTAAGAGGTATCCTTTCATCCTCAAAATTCAGGAAGATGACATTGTCCCTGTTCTTTTCCTCAAAGAGCTTTCTTATTAGGTTATAGAGGATGTATGTCTTGCCAGCTCTCCTGAACCCCGTAATAACGATAATCTTATTTATTTTTGAAGTAGCATAGCTAGATAAATCTATATCTCTTTCTATGGCCCCTGGCAATTTTCTCCCTTTCCACTCTGTGAGTATTGTTTTGGCTATATCTTCCATAGTACAATTTAGTAGCTTATTGTACTATATAAACATTTTGGAATACAGTATTTTATAACAATATCAGAAATTAGAGACTCGGACTTGAATAAAGGATGCGCGAGGCGTGCATAATGCAGTTAAGTCAATGCTCTGCTAAAAGATAAGGAGGTTTAAGGCATATTTAAATGTTAATTCTTCTGAATTTAAATTAAAATGCGGGAAAAGCCCGCCAAAGCCTGGCAATAAATTAAAGCCAAATTTTTGTCAAGCCACATTTCCATTAAAACTTTTAGATGAATTTGCATGGGATTGCAATAATTTTAAGGGCTTGGAGATTGAGCATATATTTAATATTGAATCTGTAGAAATTCCAGATGAAATCAAGGACGAGCCTATAAAAGCCAGGCTTGAAGGCAAAAGGATTGGAAAATTATTGAGGCTTTTGAAATTTGAAGATACGAAAGAGAAAAAAGAAATAGATTTTAGGATTTGATATTGAAGTAAAAAGCAAAAAAGACTTTTTAGAATTATTAGATAAAATGAGAACCAAATTCCCAGAGGTAAGATATTGGACTTTTTTCACAATAAAAAGATATAACAAGTTGCTTTATTTCCTCCAGACTTAATTTTATTGAATTAATCCCCCAACCGCAGCAAGCTGCGGGCTAAAGCTTAAGAAGGGATTAAAATATTTTTATGGGCTGAACATCTTATTAATATCTTCCTTGTTTAATTTTTTGAAAATGCCCTCTTCAACCGTTATGATATTTTTAACCAAATCAAGCTTGCTCTGTTGCAGTTCCAAGATTTTCTCTTCAACACTTTCTTTGGTAATTGCTTTATACACAAAAACTTTTTTGTTTTGGCCAATTCTATGCGCCCTGTCAATTGCCTGCATCTCAGCTGCAGGATTCCACCAAGGATCAATAATAAATACATAATCTGCTGCTGTAAGATTTAACCCTAATCCACCTGCCTTCAAGCTGATTAAAAAAGCGGATACCTCCTCATTTTGCTGGAATTCTTCCACCACTTCTTTTCTTTTTTTTGTCTTGCCGTCAAGATAAGAAAAATTAATATTGCGTTTTAGAAAATAATCTTTAAATATTTTTAGCATTTTGACAAAAGAGGAAAAAATTAGTACTTTATGGCCTTTAGAGATTACTTCTTCAATCTGTTCTATAAGCAGGTCAAATTTCCCTGAACTGCCCTTAAAACTTTCATCAACTAACAATGGATGATTACTAATCTGCCTTAATTTCATCAAGCCCTGCAAGATTTTCATTTTTGATCGCATGAATCCCTTTTCTTTAATGGTCTTTTGAATCTCATCCCTGAACTTTTCTTTCCAAAAGTCATAAATCGCCCTTTGCTTATTTTGCATTTTGCAATATATGACAATAATCTGCTTGTCAGGAAGATCTTCATTCACATTCTCTTTTTTTCTTGATAATAAAAAAGGATTGACTATATTCCTTAAAGCTTTTGCCTTATTTTTATCTTTATTCTTTTCTATGCTCTTGGTAAAATTTCTCTTAAAATATTCCAAATTGCCTAAAAGCCCTGGATTGAGAAAGGCAAACTGCGACCATAGTTCCAATGATGTGTTCTCAATAGGTGTCCCTGTCATAACAAGGCGGTATTTTGATTTTAAGCTGAAAACGCTTTTGGTATTTTTTGCTAGGGGGTTCTTTATTTTCTGGGATTCATCTAGGACAATATAATGGAACTTCCTTTTCTTGAACATGCTAACATCATTCCTCAATGTGTCATAGGTAGTGACTATTATGTCAGGCTTTTTGCTGTTTATTTGTGCCATTTTCTTAAGCCTATCTTGGCCATGATGGACATACACATTTAGGTTTGGGGTAAACTTATCCACCTCCTGCACCCAATTAAAAACAAGTGATGTAGGGACAATAATTAATGAAGGCTTTTTGCTTCCTTTCTCTTTTTCGTATAACAGCAAGGACAGGACTTGCACAGTTTTTCCCAGCCCCATATCATCTGCAAGGCATCCGCCAAAAGAAAATTCTTTTAGGAAATGAAGCCAATTGTATCCAGCTTTCTGGTAATCCCTGAGTTTCCCATTCAAATTTTTCGGCAAGGGCATATTTTTTATTCCCTTGAAATTACTGAACTTTTTTTGAATGCTTTTAAATTTATTATCTACCTTTGTTTTATTGGCGATATCAAGCAATGATTCAATAACTGCTATTTGGCTCGCCGTAGCTTTAAGCAAATTTTTCTTTTCACCCTTCTTTAATAACCCCGTAACTCCAGATAGCTTCGCGAGCCATTTTTTAGGGATTACACCCATACTGCCATCGCTTAATTTAATGAATCTTTCATAGTTGCTTAGGGAATCCATAATCTTATTTAAAGGCACTTTTTCGTCTCCAAAATTAACATCAACTTTGAGATCAAACCAATCAATGCCACTGGAAATATTTAGCTTCATTTGCGGCCTTTCCATCCTAATTTTATGATTAACTAGCTTGTCTTGGCCGTAAATCTCATATCCAATGGAAATCAGATTCTTTGCCTCATCAGTCAGCCACACAAAAGGGTCAATGCTTGGCATAATAGTTCCATTATATTCTTTGGTATGATTGTCTAATAAGGTGGAAAAAAATTCTTTTTCCTTCTCCATATCCCTTTTTATTTTTACAAGCCTATTATTTTTATCCCTAAAGATAATGTCATGGTTATTTCCGATTACAGTTTCATTCTCCCCATAAAGAAACCTTAATTGTATACAAAAAGAATTGCTGTAATCACTCAAAAAAATACGGGGTTTTGGGACTAAGCTGTTTATTTCTTCAACTTCATGCCCTTTTGGAAGCATTACTTTTCCAATACTGGAAAGCGGCAGGTAATATTTTTCAATGAAATCCTTTATGTGCTTGGGACCAATTCTAACATTTGAGGAATCTATTATCGTTTTGAACAAATGCGGTTTGGCACACTGAAGTTCAAAAAGCAGATTGCCATTATTTTTGCTTGAATATACCCATAGGGGATCTTCGCCCAGAATGAGCATATGCTTGCCTTTTAAATTAAAGGTTTTATTATTCAATTTGGCAATTACTTCAAAAGAATACCCTTCTTTCTTGCTCCCACTTAAATAAATTTCGGGATTGACTTTTGCATTAGGGAAATGGCAATTTACAAAAATATTAGGTTTTTCTAAATAGATATCCCTTAATTTCCTTAATATCTCAAAATCAATGGGCTTTTCAAACTGTTCTTTAATTATTTTTCTTTTGCTGTAACTGTAATAATAATTTCCTAGATTGGACATTAATATAAGGTCAAATGCCTTTTTTATGCTTGGTGAAAATTCTTTATAATTATTCTTGATAAATTGCTCTGAAACTATTGAGCTTTTTCCCAAACCGCCTTTTTTCAGGCATAATGCTTTTTCTACAGAAAGTGTTATGCCATTCTCTTTTTTTGCAATATTGAATAAAATCTGATACTTTCTGGCATTTCCAATTTGTTCCTCAGGGCTTAACATTTCCAGCTTTTTTATAAGGGCTGAATATCTTTCTTTTTCAAGCTTTTTTTTTAGCTTTCTTTCGTAGTTTGGAGGAATCTCTGCAGGTTTCGAAATATTTAGCAAAGTAAGCAAGGCTGCAAGTTTATGTATGCAATTTGCCCCATAGTTGCGGCAAGAGCAGTCTATGGAAAAAGGGTCTCTAAAATAGTAAGAATTTTCAACAAGAACACTATATGTTTTACCATCCTTCACCTCCAAGACAATATTATCTTTTTCTTGATGTTTTATCTTGACTTTTTTGCTGTTCATCAAGTCAAAGCCTTTCAGGAGGTCATCAGTTGCCGCAGAATTTTCAATGTCCTTAAACTTTAAATCATTTAAATCAAATTCATTTTTTTTTGAAATCGGTTTCTTATTTTTTATATCTGAGTTTTTTATGGAATCCATTTCATTAACCCATTTAAGCATTACCGCCACAATATGCTTACAGCCATAACCCTTGTATGGGCAATTGCACTCACCTTCTATTTCGCCATCCTCATCTATATAAATTTCTACATCATAATCCCCATAATTGCCTTCTACTTTTGCGATAATCCTATCATTTTCCACTTCCATGGATATTATTTTGCCTGTGCGGTAATATCTTCTGCCCCTTTCGAAAATTGCCTTATAATCAGCAAAATCCTCAATATCACTTTTAGTTATATCTTTTAATTCCATTTTCAATATACTAACTTATTTTTTTATAAATATTGCGATATTTTCAGAATTTTAAGGGTGCCAGAAACCCTTGAGGACTTTACAGGCTGTAGATGAATTTCCTAAACTCCAGACTTTTAGGCATTAGGAAATCCAATTTTTCAAAAAATTCATCAGGATATACATCTCTGAATCGATTTACAGAGACACATTTCCCTAATCTATTAGCTATGAATAATTTAATTGTAGGTATAAAATTCTCTGCCTTCGCATAAAATCCCGAAAACATGTGCTCAAAATATCCATATTGAGCGTTAATTTTATCAATAAGTGCGACATTTCCTATACTGAAGCTCACGCTTCGGTCCATATTTTTGTTTTTTTTGTTCATAACAAAAAATAGAATCTGGGCCTATTTATTCTTAACTGGCGAACTTGGGTAACAAACGAAAAAGGAGAAAAATATGCCTTTGTAACAAACATACACTCCATTAATGAAGAACTGTTGAATCTCATAGTACAGACCTATGACAAAAGATGGGGGATAGAGACAGGCTATCGAGTCAAACATGATTTCTTGTGCAAAACCACAAGCAAAAGTTTTTCAGTGCGGACTTTTTTTGCCCAGCTTGCATTCCTTTTGCAGGATTT